>NZ_JBVJVK010000009.1:155753-237528 GCF_055603705.1 Actinosynnema sp. NPDC037264
CTCCCCTCCTCTCCTTCTCCCCGCGCACCCCCCCCCCCCCCTCGCCCCCCCCCCCCCCCCCCCCCCCCCCCCCCCCCCCCCCCCCCCCCCCCCACGTATTAACCTCACCCGCGTGACGGTTTCCACCTTGGACTGGGGCACGACGTACCGGGTCACCGTGCTCGACCTCGGCCTGGCCTGCTGCGGCGTCGAGGTCATGGCGGCGCTGGAGGGCCACCGCCCGGAGCAGCTCGAAGCGCTGGGGGTCGATCCGGTGCACGCGGCGGGCGAGGCGCACGTGCTCGTCGTCTCCGGCACGGTCACCGACGCCATGTTGCCCGCGGTGATCGCGACCTACCAGGAGATGCCGGAACCGCGTTACGTGATCTCCGTCGGCGCGTGCAGCAACACCGGCGGGCCGTACTGGGACTCCTACAGCGTCACCAAGGGCATCGACCAGGCGCTACCGGTGCACGTCGCCGTGCCGGGCTGCCCGCCACGTCCCGAGGCCCTGCTCGACGGCCTCGCCGCGCTGCACCGGATGGTGTCGTGAGCGCCGCCTCGCAGGCCCTGGCCTCCCGCATCCCCGACGCCCAGGTCAAGACGGCGTTCGGCCAGACGACCGCGCACGTGCCGCTGCACGCGTGGTCCGAAGCCGCCCGCCACGCGCGCGAGGAGCTGGGCTGCGCGCAGTTCGACTGGCTCGGCGTCGAGGACGCGGGCCGTCCCGGCGCCGCGGGACAGCGGCACGCCGTGCTGCTGCACGTGCTCGACCCCGACACCAAGGACGGCGTGCTGCTGCGCACCGAACTCGGCCCGGACGACGTGCTGCCGAGCGTGGCCGCCCAGTGGGCGGGCGCGGCGTGGCACGAGCGCGAGGCCGCGGAGATGTTCGGCATCGCCCTCGCCGACGGCGAACCGGCGCACCTGCTGCTCCCGGACGGCTTCAGCGGCCACCCGCTGCGCAAGGACTTCGTGCTGGCCTCCCGCGTGGTGCGCCCGTGGCCGGGCCGGCTCGAACCGGGCGAGGACGGCACGTCGTCGCCCAGCCGCAGGCGGGCCGCGCCACCCGGCGTGCCCGACCCGTCCTGGGGCCCGCGCTACGAGGAGGACACCCGTGGCTGAGCTGCCACCACGCACCCGAGGCGTCATCGCGCTGCTGGAGGCCAACTGCACGGTGTGCATGATCTGCGCCCGCGAGTGCCCCGACTGGTGCATCCACATCGACTCGCACACCGAGGTCGAGCAGCAGCCCGGTTCGGCCCGGCCCCGTGCGCGCAACGTGCTCGACCGGTTCGCCATCGACTACGGCCAGTGCCTGTACTGCGGCATCTGCGTGGAGGCGTGCCCGTTCGACGCCCTGCACTGGGCGCCGGACTTCTCCTACCCCGGCACGGGCGGCCTCGACGGCGAGGGCGCGGTGGCCGAGCTCGTCCACGAACGCGACGTGCTCGCCACGTGGGTCACGCACGTGCCGCCGCCACCGCCGCTGGACGAGGGCGCCGAGCCGGCTCCCGAGACCACCGCCACACGCCCGGCACGCCCCGGTACCGGAACCCCGCGCCGACCGGGCGCGTTGAGGGAGGGGACGTAGGAGCAGGCCGGAGGCGAAGCGTGCACAAGCACTTCAACGCGTTGAAGACCGCGTTGCTGCTCGCTGCCATGAGCGGGCTGATCGTGGCGATCAGCTCGCTGTTCGGCCGCACGGCCCTCGTCGTCGGCCTGCTGCTGGCGCTGGCCGTGAACGCCTACGCCTACTTCAACTCGGACAAGCTCGCGCTGCGCGCCATGCGCGCCAGGCCGGTGTCCGAGGTGGAGCAGCCCGCGATGTACCGGATCGTCCGCGAGCTGGCCATGGCCGCGCGCCGGCCGATGCCGCGCCTCTACGTCAGCCCCACCATCGCGCCGAACGCCTTCGCGACCGGCCGCAACCCGCGCAACGCCGCCGTCTGCTGCACCACCGGCATCCTCGACCTGCTCGACGAACGCGAGCTGCGCGCCGTGCTGGGGCACGAGCTGTCGCACGTCTACAACCGCGACATCCTCATCTCGTGCGTCGCGGGCGCGCTGGCCGGCGCGGTCAGCACGCTGGCGAACCTGGCGATCTTCGCGAGCGTCTTCGGCGGCGAGGGCGACGACGACCGGCCCAACCCGTTCGCGATCCTGCTCATCGCCGTGCTCGGCCCGATCGCGGCGCTCATCGTGCGGATGGCCGTGAGCCGGTCCCGGGAGTACCAGGCCGACGAGTCCGGCGCGGAGCTGACCGGCGACCCGCTGGCGCTGGCGTCGGCGCTGCGGAAGATCGACGTCGGCACGCGTGCCGCGCCGCTGGCGCCGGAGCCCGCCGTGGTCGCGCAGTCGCACCTGATGATCGCGAGCCCGTTCCGGGCGGGGGAGAACCGGGTCAGGCTGTTCTCCACCCACCCGCCGATCGAGGACCGCGTGCGCCGGCTCGAGGAGCTGGCCCGCCGGCACTAGCGGCCGGTGCTAGCGGGCTTCCAGTGCGACGTTCATCACGTACTGGCCGTAGCCGGACTTCGCCAGCTTCTCGCCGAGCACGTAGCACTCCTCCGAGGTGATGTACCCCATCCGGAGCGCGATCTCCTCCAGGCACGCGATGCGCACGCCCTGCCGGTGCTCCAGCACCTGCACGAACTGGCCCGCCTCCAGCATCGAGTCGTGCGTGCCGGTGTCCAGCCACGCGAAACCGCGGCCGAGGTCGACCAGCTTGGCGCGGCCTTCCCGCAGGTAGGCGAGGTTGACGTCGGTGATCTCCAGCTCGCCGCGCGGCGACGGTTCGAGCGACCTGGCGATGTCCACGACCTGGTTGTCGTAGAAGTACAGGCCGGTGATGGCCTTGTTCGACTTCGGCAGCGGCGGCTTCTCCTCGATGCTGATCAGCCTGCCGTCCGCGTCGACCTCTCCGACCCCGTACCGCTCCGGGTCCTTCACCGGGTAGCCGAACAGCACGCAGCCGTCCAGCTCGGCGGCGTTGTGCTGCAGGAGCTTGGAGAAGCCCTGGCCGTAGAAGATGTTGTCGCCGAGCACCAGCGACACGTCGTCGTCGCCGATGAAGGTCGCGCCGATGACGAACGCCTCGGCCAGCCCGTTCGGGTGAGGCTGCACCGCGTAGGAGATGCTCAGGCCGAACTGCGAGCCGTCACCGAGGAGCCGCCGGAACAGCGGCAGGTCCATCGGGGTCGAGATGAGCAGCACCTCGCGCACGCCCGCCAGCATCAGCACCGAGAGCGGGTAGTACACCATCGGCTTGTCGTAGACGGGCAGCAGCTGCTTCGACACCGCCTGGGTGATCGGGTGCAGCCGCGTGCCGCTGCCGCCGGCGAGGATGATGCCCTTCATCGGTAGTTGGTGAACTGGAGGGCGATGCCGAAGTCGGAGCTCTTGAGCAGGGCGATCACGTCTTGCAGGTGGTCCTTCTTCTTGCCCGTGACGCGCAGCTGGTCGCCCTGGATCTGCGCCTGCACGCCCTTGGGGCCCTCGTCGCGGACCTTCTTCGCGATCTCCTTGGCCTTCTCGCTCGAGATGCCCTGGACCAGGTTGCCGGTCACCTTGAACACCTTGCCCGACAGGGCCGGGTCGCCGATCTCGAAGGCCTTCATCGAGATGCCGCGCTTGACCAGCTTCTCCTGGAAGACGTCGATCGCGGCCCGGCAGCGCTCCTCGGTCTCGGACTGGAAGGCGATCGCCTCCTCGCCCGCCCAGGACACCTGAGTCCCCGTGCCGCGGAAGTCGAACCGGGTGCTCAGCTCCTTGGCGGCCTGGTTGAGCGCGTTGTCGACTTCCTGGCGGTCGACCTTGCTCACCACGTCGAACGACGGGTCTGCCACGTGCTCGGTACCTCCGCGTAGGTGGGTCTGGAACCGCCCGGAAGCCTACCGGGGAACCCGGTTGCGCATGCCCCCACGGGCTTATGTATTGTCTGCACCGCACCCGGCACCACCGGGCGCGGGGCGGGTTGCCCGAGCGGCCAATGGGAGCGGACTGTAAATCCGTCGCGAAAGCTACAGAGGTTCGAATCCTCTACCCGCCACAGCAGGACGAAAGCCCCTGTGACCTGGAAGTTCAGGTCACAGGGGCTTTCTCGTGCAGTCCGGCTGTGTCCGGTCCCGGCCGGGCTTCTACGGGTGTCTGTGCCGAATACGTGCCGAAGTTCTAGGCGACCGTGCCCAGGCCCGCCTGGACGAGCTGACGGGCGCGTTCCTCTCCGCCGTCGATGCACTTCGCATAGACCCGCATCAGGACGTTGAGGCTGTGTCCGGCCCATTCGGCTACCCGCGGTGCCTCTACGCCTGCATTGAGCCACGTCGAGACGCAGGCGTGACGGAGGTCATACGGACGCTTCGCGAGCGGTGACGCCACCACGTCGGGCGTGAACGCTGCCTCTCGTGCCAGTGCCCACACCCGGCCGTAGGTCGAGCTGCCGATCCGGCCACCCCGCTCGGCGACGAACAGCAGCCCGTCAGGCGGCGTGCCGAACGCGTCGAAGTGCTCGTAGAACAGCAGCGCGAGTTCGGGCGAGAGCGGCACCGTGCGCCCCTCTCCGTCCTCACGGTGCTTCAGCCCTCGTTCCTCGCTCCGCTGCCCGCTGTCGGTCCACTCAGCCCCGATCTCCGGTGCTGCCGTCGACAGGTGGATGTCACCCCACTGAGTGACCCTCCAGTGGCCTGCCTCGTGGTCCCATTCGCGCGGGGGCATGACCAGGTGGCTACGGCGGAGCACCGACGCTTCCTCGGGGCGCAGAGCGGCGAAGTACATCGCGCCGAAGAACGCTACGAGCTTGCGCCCGGTCCGCCCGATGCCGGGAACGGCTTTGAGCACAGTCCGCGCCTGGACCGGGTTGGCCACTGAACGCCGGTCCACCTGGTGCAGGACGTTCTTCCGCTTCTTGGTCGTCACCTCCTTGGCTGGGTTCGCGTCCAACAGCTCTTTCTCCACCGCGTAGTCCAGCGCGCTGCCGAGCGTGATCCGCCGAAGCCGGATCGTGTCCGGCGCTGCCCGCTTGCCGTCCAGCTTGCGTTCGATATCGGCCAGCAGCGACCGTAGGACCTCCGGTTTCGCGAGGTCGCTCACCGGCCGAGTGTTCTGGGACAGCCACGCCAGCGCCTTGGCCACGTCCGCCGAGTGCTGTCCGTCCCTGCGGCTGGTGTTGAACGCCACCCGCATAGCCTTTCGCAGCACCTCTCCGTCCGGCCTGCCACGTGTCGTGGTCAGCAATGCCGAGGTGATGGGCGTCAACGCGTCGGCGATCGTCCGACGCTGGCCGGGTGACGAGTCGCGCCACTTCATGTCCACGAAGGCGCACGCGAACGCGAACCACGTCGACGTCTTCGTGTTCCGCATCATCGACAACGGGAGACCGGTCGCCCGGTCGAACGCCTCTCCCTCACGAGCTGCGGTGTTGAGCTTCGACCGGAAGCTCTCCGCCAGCGCCGACGTCTTGAACGGCTCTTTGAACCGCTCTCCGGCCACCGACCAGCGAACCCAATAGGTCGTGGTTTTCGCGCCCCTGTAGACGTCGGTCTTGTAGATCCGGACGTCAAAGCTCGTGTCGGTCACGCAGCCACTTCCTGTCCGTCGAACCACGTGTCGATGTCTCGGCGGTCCAGCCGCAACTGACCGTTCGGGAGCTTCCGCACGCGCGGCGCGACGCCCTTCGCCAACCAGTCGTAGAAGGTCGAACGGGCCACCTTGAACTCGGCGCAGAATTCGGCGACTGTCAGCAACTCACGTCGAGCCATGGCTAGTTCTCCCCCTCGTGCGCAGCGGGCAGGTACCGCGACCAGGCGTCGGCCAGACCGTTCTCGCCGTTGACCACGTAGCCCTTGGCCGAACCACCGTTGTGCTTGAACGTCTTCGCCTTCACGCCGTACGCACGCAGCTCGGCTGACAGCGCGCGGGCGTTCAGCGGCTTGCCGTGGAAGTCGGCCCACGGCGACTCGTCCAGCTCGTGGAGCGCTAGCAGGATCTCGACCGTGGTCATCCGGTCGTTGCGCCGCTCGGCGAACAGCGTCCGCAGGTCCGAGAGCAGCCGGACGCCGTCCGACACGGGCACGGCGGTCGCTTCCGCGACGAAGTACCGGCACGCGGCCCGCGCGGTCTCCGGCCAGTGCCCACCGGCCGCGTCGGCAATCGCCAGCAGCGGTTCCCAGATTTCCGCCGGTCGGTCGGTGACACCTTCGGGCATCACCGGCGTGGCCGTGCCGACCTGCTCACCGACGCTGGTCATCCACTCGGCGAGCGCTTCGCGGATCGGTGCCGACTCGATGGCCACCAGGCGTTCGCGGAAGGCGTCCACGCGCTCTTCACGACGTCGGCGACGCAGGTTGATCGTGATGGCGCGCGTGGTGATGGTGGCGGGCATCCCACCGGCGATCCCGGCCAGCGCAGCGGGTGCGTAGACCGCGAACCGCTCCACGATCATGTTGTTGGCGTCGCCCTTGCACCTGGCGACCGTGGCGGACCGCTTGTACCCGGCGTTGAGCAGCGCCCGGAGGTCTTCGTTCCCGCTGCCGTTGCGCGTGAAGATCGCGTCGACCTCATCGAACAGGATCGTGATCGGCGCATTGCTGACCATGCGGAACAGCGCGGCTGGACTCGCCGAGAACGTCATCTCCGGCGACTTGACCAGGTACTGAGCGACCTCCAGGACGCGAGTCTTGCCCGATCCGGGTTCGGCGGAGGACAGCACGAGCCGCGGCGTGACGTAGAACTGCTCCACAGCCCACGTGTGGGCGTACCAGAGCGCCAGCATCGGGGCGCAGTGCTCGTGCGGGAACGCCGAGAAGCGGGCCAGGAACTCCCGGACGTCGTCCAGCACCTTCGCGCCGTCGAGCTGCCGTGCGGCGCCGGTCGTCGTCTCCGACGTCAGCAGTCGCAGCCCTGGCCGTTCGGCCTCGTGGTGATCCGTCGCCGTGGTGCCGGTGGCGGTGCTCATGCCATGTTCCTTCCGGGCCTGGTGCTCGACGGTCTCCCAGGTGACGAGCGGCGAACCTGGTTTGGCGGAGTGCGGAGCGTTGCCGTTCACGCCGCCACCGCCAACTGCGTGGTGCCGTCGTGACGGGCGCAGCGCACCCACGACGTGTCCGGCAGGCGCGCGGCCAACTCGTCGGCCAGCGGGTGGACGAACCGCACGAGCGCCGTGCATCCGGCGTGTCCACAGGGGAGGTCGCTGACGAGCTTGCGCTTGGCGGACAGGCAGAACGGCTGGTGTCCGACGATGTGCGGGAGTTGGTCCGTTGCGGTGGCGACCGCACGGACGCGCTCGCGGTGGCCGACCTGTGCGTCGGCCCAGTCGGCGGCCACGCGCCGTGCAATGGCGTGCGCCGTGGACTCCTCCAGCCGCGCCAAGGCAGCCAGCACCAGGGCGGCGGGCTTGCGCGGGTCGGAGTCGGCCAGCGCGATCCACTCTGGACTACCGGCCAGCGGGATGAGGCTGTGCGGGCCGGTGAGCGGACGGCGGGGCGCGGCGGCGTAGGCGCGGCGCAACAGCGGCTCGACCCACCGGCGGACGGCGTCGAGGTCGAACCTCGGTGCACGGTTCCACGGGCGGACGGCGTCCGGGTCGCAGAACGGGCGTCGGGCGTGGGTGCTCATGATGACCCTTCTGTCACTGTGGGTGACGATGTACGGGTGCGCGGGGTCGGCACGAGCACCAAGAGCCGGTGTCGCGTCGGTCGCGCGGAGCGGTGTGGGGTGGAGTTAGCTCGCCGGGATCGAGTTAGGTTCGTAACTCGTGCTGCCCGGTGGCGTGATCATGGCGGTGAGCTGGAGTTAGTTAGCCGGTTAGCCGGGTTAGGTCCCGCCGTGGAAGCCCTGTTCAGGGCCGCTCTGGAGACCCGTGGAGAGGTCCGTGGGACCTAACCCGGCGGCCGTGGCGGCTAGTCCTCGTCGTCCAGGTCGCGGGTGGAGCGCTTGGCAAGAGCTTCACGCACCGTGACTGGATCGACGGGGTAGCGGTTACCGGTCGAGGGCACTTTGACGCCCTGGTCGGCCAGCAGCTCGCGCAGTTGCTTGCCGGTGAGCTTGCGGTACGGAGCCCAGTCGGGCGCGTGCTTGGCCAAGAGCGCGGGCACGTCAGCCGCGGGCACGGTGTCGTGGCCCAGCACCTCGGACACGTCCTCCAGCAGGTCGCGGGCAGCCGGCGGCGCGGCGCGTTCCGGCGTGCCGACGACCACGGCCGGGTGGACCTTCGTCATGGCGCGCTCGATGACGTCCGTCGCGGCGTCCCACCCGGTGTCGTCGTTGACCTGGATGAAGAACCACTTCAGCACCTCGAACCGCTCAGCGGTCGCGCCGGTGAGGATCGACGTACCCCGGTCCTTGCCCGGACGCAGCTCCGTCGCCCGGATACCGGCCTGGAACGACCCGTCACCGAGGAACCCGTCGTTGCTGCGCCACGACTTGACCGCGAAGCACGCGTTGAGCTGCACCAACTCCACGATCTTCGGCGGGATGGCGTCGGCCCGTGACGACTGGGTGTCGAAGCCGAGGATGATGCCGGTCTTGCGGGCACGGCGCAGCGTCTGCACCGCCAGTTCCGCGGCTTCCTCGCCCTGGACGCTGCCGAACAGCTCGTGGCACTCGCTGAACAGGGCCACGATCGGCCGCAGGTCCGGGTACTTCTCGGCGAGTCCGCGCGTGACCTTCTTCGCGCCCAGCTCGGCAAGCCGCGCCTCCCGGCGGCCGACCTCGTCGTACAGCTCCCGCAACGACTCCACCGCCGAGTCCACAACGGACGCGTCGGTGCCGCGCTCGTAGCGCGCCAGACGGGGCTGGTAGGCGTCGAAGTCGCCGTTGCCCGCGAACACGAACACCCACAGTTCGGCCAGCGGGTCCAGGGCCGCGCCGAGCATGAGCACGCGGGCGGCGTTGGACTTGCCCTGCCCCATCATCCCGCCGAACACCACGTTCGCCGAGACCAGCGGAGGCGCGACCACGTCACCACGCTGCGACACACCCAGCGGCACGCCGGTGAACACGTCGGCCGTACCCGCGTTGAGCAGCGGATATGCGGGCGCGGGCTTGGTGGACAGGCCGGGGTCGGCCACCCACAGGTCCACGAACCCGGCACGCTCCGCCGCGTTCGGCCACACCTCCATCGGGTCGCGGTGCAGGTTGCGCGCCAACACGTCCCGCTTGTCGCTGATCATGTCCGGGGTCACGCCGAGCGGCAGGGAGAACGTGGCCTGGTAGCCGCGCTGGTTCACCCGTACCGGCGGGGTGGCGAACTCGACCGTCCAGCCCGCCTTGACGGCCTTGTTCAGCGCCGGGATGCCCAGGTGCACCAAGGCTTCGCCGATACCACCAGGGGTGACAACGCGGTGCGTCTCCTCCCGCTGCGTCGGCGACATAGCCCAACCGGGCACGTCGGCGGCGGACGCTCCGGCGCGGTGCGCGGCCAGCAGCCACACGGCCGGAACGCCGATGATCGCGGCCTGAACGCCGAGCATGACCACGGTGCCGATGACGTCGCCGGTGGCGGTGACGAAGCCCCACCAGTCCGACCAGGTCCAGCCGCCTTCCCACAGGTGCACGGCCACGCCGACCATGAGCAGGACCGCGAACAGCACGATCACGGCCAGTAGCACCGTGCGCACCAGCGCCAGCACCGTCCGGGGAGCGCCGGTGATCCGGTCGCGCCGGTCGGCCTTGGCCTGCCGCAACCGGTCCTGCCACTCCGCGATACCGGCCGCGTCACCCTGCGCCCGTGCTGCCGCGATGCGCTCGCGGTAGTGGGCGTAGGTCGCGGCCTGCACCGCGTGCGTCAGCCACTGCTCGTGCCCCCGGTACACCCGGTAACCGGCGCGCATGACCGACTTCCCGAACGCCGTCGCCACCTGCCGCGCGACCTCGGCCCGCGTGCGGACGTCGGTGTCGGCGGCCCGCTGACGGGCCAGCTCGGCTTCACGTTCGGCCGTGAGCAGTTCCCCGGTCACCGCCGTGTCCGGTTCCACGTCGGCACCGGGCGTGATGGTGTGGGTGGACTCGGCGCGGCGCAGCGGCACCACGTTGCCCATGTCGTCACCGATCGGGTTGGGCGTGCTCATGCGGTCACCGCCTGACGGGGGTCGTCGTCGCCGGGGTCGGTGTCGGTCGGGAACAGCACGCGGTGCACCTCGACCGCGACCGCGCCGCGGATGCGGAGGAACTTCCGCACCTGGGTCTGCGACGGGCGGGCCGGAAGCTCCCCTGCGTCGATCGCGGCACGGACCTTGGCCGCGTACGTCGCCACCTTGTCCGTGATCTCCGCTGGGAGCGTTTCCGCACTACCCGCCCCTTTCCGGCCGCTCTGGTCGCTGCCCGGACGCGGCGCGGGGAGAGCGCTCAGGTACTCGCTGACCTCCGCCGTCCAGTCGTCGCCGGAGTCGGTGACGGGAAGACCGGGAACGGTGGTCGGCACCAGCCGGGCACGTCCCCACCGGCGCCGGTAAGCGACCAGTCCGGGCTGGTGCACGAGCGTGGCCGTGCCGTCCGACGACAGCTCCGCCACCGCCTGGTCCACCGCGGCGCGGCGGACCGCCAGCACCCGACGAGCGGCCTGCCGGTCGAGCCGCTGGGCGTCACGCTCGGCACGGGTACGACGCTTCCGGGCCGGGGCGGCGGTGACGAGCTGGTGGACGATGACGCCACCGACCGACACCAGCGCCATGACCACGCCGTGCGCGAAGTTCGAGCCGTGCACGTAGTTCAAGACAGCGGCCACCGCGGCGAACACCCACGTACCCAGGTGCAGCCACCCGGTCGACCGGCCCGCCCGCTGCGCCATCGGCACTGCGAACGCGAACGTCCACATCGCGCCTTCGGAGAACAGCGGCAACAGCGTGCCGACCGGCCCGAACACCTCACGGCCGTACTCGGCCATCGCGGTCCACGCCAACACCGCCGGCACCACGATCACCGGCACGAACAGCAGGTCGAGGGTGTGGGCACGCAGCCACCCGGTGAGCGCCGTCCACAGCGCGCCCCGGCGGGCACGAGCGGCGTTCTTCCGGGCCTCCGCCAGCTTGGCCGCAGCCTCCTGGTCGGCGCGCCGCTGCTCGAACAGCAACGCCTGGTCCGCGCGACGCTGCTCCGCCGCCACCACCTTGTCCGCGCGACGGTCCTCAGCCCACGTGCTCATCGAGTCGCCTCCTGACGGCGCAGGTGCAGCGGGGGACGGGAGAACGAGCGGTTGTGGTGCGCACGAGTGGCACGGCGCAGCAGAACTGCCAGCACGACGGCGGGCACACCGACCGCGACCAGGACGGCCGTCGTGTTCTCGGTCTGGGTGATCACGGTCCACTGCGCCAAGCCGATCAGGCCGGCGGTGACCAGCACCTTCCACAGCAGGACCACCGCGACCAGCGCCAACGCGACGGCCAGCAGCAGGACGGGAACGGGCACGGTGGTCATGCCGTCACCTGCCCGCACAGCAGCGGCGTAGCGGTGACCGTGGTCTGTCCCAGGACCATGCACCGCAGGTCGATGTCCTGTGGCAGCACGGGCGGCTGTCCGAGCAGGGCCGCGCCGACCGCGACCAGGAACACCCGGTTGACCGCGTCGCTGCCCTTCTTGTACTGCGGGGCCTGGTAGAGCAGGTAGGCGGCGTTCCACCACGCCGTCCAGTCCCCGTACTTGGCGGTGGCCAGCACGGTCATGGCTTCGGTGAACAGCTCCCAGCGGGACGGGGTGGTGGCGGTGATCGCGTAGATCGGCTCGCCACCGGTCTCCACCTCGGTGGTGCCCCGGCGGGCCGTGATCCGCTCCGCCAGGAACGCACCGACCTGCCGGGCGTCCTGACCACGCACCAACGTGTTGCCCCACACGGTGCCACCGCTGACCGGCAGTGCGACCTGGTTGCGCAGCGTGTCCAGGTCGGGAGCTTCGACGGCGAAGCGGCGCAGCGCGGCCTCCCCGTAGAGAGCCACGATCCGACTCGCCTGAGTCTCCTCACCACCAACGAATGTGCGGCTGGACTCGTCCCAGCGCGAGCCGCGCCGGAATCGACCGACCACGCCCAACCGGTCGTAGTTCGGGCCACCCTGCTCCAGGGTGACCGAGTACCGCTCCACCGCCGGACGCCCGGCCGTGTCGTAGCGGGCATCCTCGGCGACTGCGGCCACCGATCGCCGCCAGCGCACCACCGCGTCGTAGGCGGCGTTTAGTGCGGTCAGCCGCCCTGTGACGGTCAGACCGGCCAGGCCGGGGGCGACGTGGGCGTGCACCTGCCGCGCGGCACGGGCCTGCTCGTCGGCGAACGCGCGAACCGCCGTCTCGTCGGCCGTACCGCGCAACGCCAAGTGCGGCGTCGGGAAGTTCGCCGCGGTGAAGTCCTGGGTCGTCTGGTGCTCCGGTGCCCTGTCGGACATGCTGGTGCTCTCCTGCCTGCTTTGCTGGGTGCTGGAGACCTGGACCGGCGGTGTCTTCTTGGCCGGAGTCGGCCGCCGGTCCGAGGTGCTCAGGAAGGTGATGTGGCGGCTCATCACGCCGCCTCGGTCGCGGCCGTGTCGGTGACTGGGCCGTGCACGCGGAGAACCCGCACGATGCCGCCGAGCTTGCGGTCCGTGGTGCGCCGCACAACGCGGTTGCGCGTCGGGCCGTCCACCAGCGCCAACATAGCCGCGGCCAACTCTGCCGACTCGTCGGCAAGCTCGTCCGCGACGTCCCTGATCAACGCGTCGATCGCATCTTCCGTCAGCCCATCTGGGCTGCACCTTTGGCTGTCTTCGTCGATGTACACCGGGTGTCTCGCCACCTTCGATCGGACGTTTAAGTCCCCTGGGGGGACTCTTACGTCCCCTACTGTGGCGGACCTCTCGGTCCCCTGTCAAGGACTAAGAAGACCTATGATGGGTCCATGGAGATGGCAGAGGTCATGCGCCGGCGCAGGAGTGAACTCAACATGTCGCAGGCGGAGCTAGCCGCAGCGGCGGGCGTAGCCGTACGTCAGATCAGGCGCTACGAAGCAGGTGAGCAGCACCCGGTGTTGCCCGTTGCGGTGCAGATAGCTGACGCTCTCCGAGTCACGGTCGGAGAACTCGCGGGCATGCCGAGCCACCGGTTGAACCTCTCCGGCGACTGGTGGGCGTCGTGGCAAACGTTCAAAGACGGGGTAGAAGTCGTCACCGCTCAGGAGGTGCGTCTTAGTCAGCAGGGAGAACTGATCGACGTTCGTACCACCACGCGCGGCATCGCAGTGGAAGACGGTGGCTACCACTGGCATGGCGAGTTGAAGCTCTGGGACAATGAACTGCTTATGGGGTGGTATGCGGCCAATGATGGGGCCGCGCGGTCCAAGGGGACGATGTATTTTGTCCTGCATCCCCACGGCCTTTCGATGTCGGGCCGCTGGGTTGGCCTCAGCTATGACGGGAAAATCATGACGGGTTGGGGTGGCATGGGGAAAAGTGAAGGCGAGGCACGCGAGATCATCGAACAGCTCAAAGAATCGACTGTCTCGTGAAAGCTCCGGTCGATGTGTGCGAGGTTGTCATTACGGCTCCGGATCCGGAGTGGCTTGCAGCGTTCTGTCGAAGACTGCTTACTGATCGGCTCTGTGCGGCCGTTCATACCTTTGAAGCGATAAGGTCGGGCTACTGGTGGAAGAAGGAGTTGCACGACATCAACGAGGCAAGGGTGGTTCTACATACGCGAAGTAGCCTCGTGCCTCGAATTGTCGAACGGGTAGAGCGCGAGCATCCTTACGACGTGGCCTGTGTCGCAGAATTGCCGATAGTTGGAGGTAGCTCTAAGTATCTTGAGTGGATTATGGATGAGACCACACCTGAAGGCGTGGGGTAGCCTGATTGTGGTCACTCCTTAGACTCATGGAGATTGGTTTCGAGTTCGGAAGTTGATCCAAGGTGCTGCCGCCATGCTGCGGCTAGTCCAATCTGTGTCTTAGTGGGATAGGTGGCATAGCCTTTCATTGCCGATTCCCCGACCTTGAAGGTGATGGGTTGCACCCCATGACGGGCAAGCTCCCTTGAGAGTCGCCGAGCATCGAGCGGCACGTCCGGAGAGATACCGGCTTTTTCGAGTTCCCTCAGGATGTCTTTGGTCGTCATACGGTCGGTCTCGAACGTGGTGAACAAGCTTCTCAGTTGGAAAAGAATTTGCGTGTCGCCGCGCTCCAGTTCAGTCGCGCGTTCTTCGAGCGCTTTTGACGCGCGGTCAAGCGCTAGATTCCAGTCGTCGTTGCTCGGCTGTGCAGGCCTTAGCATGCTCCGTACGATCTGTGCTGCCTCTCGCCATGTGATGGCAACTGCGTCTGCATCCATGGTTGTACCTCCGGTGATCGAACCTGGAGTAAGGTTACCGAGGTTACGCAGGTTACCGCAACCTGTCGATCATGGGTGGCGCAGCCTGGGGCACGCTAGTCGGTCCGGGCGGCTTGCCACCTTCTGCGATCGGTAACTGCGGTGTCTGCGGTAACCGTGCAGGTCAGAGGCTCGTAGAAAGTAACCGGCCAAGATCGGGTTACCGATCGAACTGGAACCAGCGTTGATGCGACGGCCTGGCGGGCTCGGTTGGTCGCGGTGGCTCACCTCCGGCCGCTAGGGGCGTCATCGTGTCCCCCGGGCCTGGGCGTGGCGAAAGTTGGCGTGTGGAGGCCGGGTTGCCGTTCAAAAGGTAACCGGTCAAGATCAGGTTACTTTTTACAGCGCTCTGACCAGCAGGGTTACCGAAGACACCGCAGTTACCGATCGCTGAAGGGCGGGCTCTGCGGCAAGGCGCGAGACGCCGCCTAGGTCATACCAGCCCTCTCTTGGCGGATGGCCACGGTCGGACTTCGCAGGCGGCTCGGGCCAACAGCAGGGCCGAGCGTGCCTTCTAACGCCTTGCTGCGGTGACGCGAGCGCGAGACAGACTTCGGGCGGCCAGCGCACGACCGTTTCCGGGATCGGTAACTTCGGTGTCTTCGGTAACCGTGCAGGTCAGAGGCTTGTAAAAAGTAACCGGGCAAGATCGGGTTACCGATCGAACTGGAACCGGCGTTGATGTGACTGCGTGGCGGGCTCGGGCGGTCGCGGTGGCTCGCCTGGGCTGCTACAGCCGTCACCGTGGCTGGGTCTGGTCCCGGCAAGGGTTGCCGTTCAAAAGGTAACCGGCCAAGATCGGGTTACCTTTTGCAGGGCTCTGACCAGCAGGGTTACCGAAGACACCGAAGTTACCGATCGCGGAAGGGCAGGCTCTGCGGCAAGGCTCGAGACTCCGGCGGACGGTCACAGTCAGACTCTCCCCAGTCGGGTCATGCCGACAGTAGGGGCCGAGCGTGTGCCGAAGTGGCTGTGCCGAGAGGTGTAAGCGCTGGTTGGCATGGATCATGCGGCAGTCTGGGGATCAGTCACCAACTGTTCCGGAGATTGGGTCCGCGTAGTGGTCAGGTGCGGGTTCGACCTTCACTACGCGGTGCCATGTTCCTTCGCGTCCTTCGATGGCTGCGTGCCCGGATGAAGGGTGCCATCCGGCAGGCCACGATGAGGAGTCGGAAAATGACTTAGACGGGGAGTGGTGCACCGTCGCGTGGTCGAAACTGGACTCCTCGGTAAACGTCGCGCTGTAGAACACGGTGTCCTCAGTGAAGGTCACGTTGTTGAACACGGCGTTCTTGCTGAACGTAGCCTTGTTGAACCAGGCGTCCTGATTGAACGTCGCGTTGCCGAACCAGGAATTTTCCGTGAACGTCGCATCGCTGAACCAGGCGTCCTGGGCGAATGTTGTTCTGGTGAACACAGCCCGGCCGTTGAATGTAGCCTCGGAGAACCAGGCATCCTGGTTGAACATCGCCTTGCCGAACCAGACATCCTTGGTGAACGTGGCCTTGTTGAACCAGGCTGGCTCGGTGAACGTCGCTTCGTGGAATGACGCATCTCCGGTGAACGTCGCTGCCACGGACAGGGTGTCCCCGGTGAAGGTAGTTCGGTTGAACGTCGCATTGCGCAATAGGCAACCGCTCATGTCCCAGTCGATGAGGACTGCGGCAGTGAGGTCGAGGTCGGTATTTGGCCAGAAGGTCGCCGCAGGCTGGTCGGCATCGTCGCCGGGGCGCAGATGGGTAGCGAGAATGCGTTGGGCGGTTAACCGGACCTCGCGCTCCTGAACTCGTTCCCGGTGCTCGTCGCGGGTGGCCCGGTCGGCATCAGCGTCGAGCGAGTCGTCGGGAAGATCGAACGGAGCGCGGAGGTAGGCGCAGAGCACGTTAACCACGGTCTGACGTAGGGCAGGGTTGTCGGGGTGGTCTTGTGCGAGGCGTTCAAGTGCGTACAGGCCGCCGTGGCGGACTGGGGCCTTGTCCGATCCGAGCTGCTCGACGGACTTCGCGTATAGGTCGGTGATCCGGCGGGCTTCGGCGTCGCGTTCGGTTGTGGCTGCGACGCGTTCGGCGTGCAGGCGGGTGTGCTCGGCGGTCTCGCGTTGCAGTTCGTAGGCGCGGGCTACGTCGACTTGGTCGCGTTCCTTCTGCACCAGTCCGATCTCGGTGGCGTGCTGGCGTCGCCACGCCAGGTACAGCGCGAAGATTCCGCCTCCGCCTACTCCGATGCTCAGGCCAGTGCGCAGCGCGTTGAACCGCGCGTTCACCAGCTCCGCACCGGACAGTCCCGCGGTGCCTGCCCACCACAGGGCCACCACCAGGCCGATCGTCGCTACGGCGATCACAGTCGCCACGGTCGCGATCACCCTGCGCGGCATCGGCTCCAGTGGCGTGCGCGACGTGGTTGGTGTCGGCAGTGGCACGGGCGAGTGGTTGGCGGACTGCTCACCGGGTGCGGGACGGGGGAGCGGCGCGGGAGCGGGGCGGTCCTCGGGCATGTTCGGATCATCGTTGGTCGACGTGACTGTGTTCCGGAGGCACGCCAGTCGGGTCGGACGGCTTGCTGTGGACGAGGTCGCGGTGGATGCTGTGCCGAGGGCTTGCCGAAGTGGCTGTGCCGAGAGCTGTAAGTACTGGTCAGGTGTGGTTCGGGCGGGACTCTGTAAATCCGTCGCGAAAGCTACAGAGGTTCGAATCCTCTACCCGCCACGCAAAACAGGAACCCCTGCTCGCAGAAAGCGCGAGCAGGGGTTTTGCGTTGTGCCCTCTGGGGGTGCAACCCCCAGACCCCGCCCGGCGGGCGCTGCCCCCGGACCCCCGTTCGTAGGTGGTCGCGTCGGCAGGTGACGGCCGGTTCGTAGGTGGTCGCGTGGGCAGGTGACGGCCGGTTCGTGGGTGGTGGGGGCACGATCGGGTGGGATCGTCGGTGGGGTCTTGGCGATCGGCCCGGAGTTGGGTCCTGGTGGCTGGTGTGGACGTAGGTGAGGCCGACGCGCAAGCGCTTCCTCTCGCTTGCGTGCCGGCCTCGACTGCAGCATAACCCATATCGAACGCTTGTTCGAGGGTTACGCGATGGCGGCTCGGCCCGCCTCGGTCAGCTCGGCGTCCGTGCGCTCGTCCAGACCCACCGCCCGCCGGGCCCGCAGCAGCCCCGCGTGGACCAGGTCGTGCGTGACCATCTGGTCGCAGCACGGCAACCCGTCCACGTACAGGTCAGGCTCGCGTCCCCCCGACAGCTCAGCCCGACCAGCGGCAACGGCGCGGAGCATGGATTTCGCCCGGCCGGACAACTCCCTCGCAACGTTCATGGCGGCCCCCTCGCCCGTCCTTCCCGTACCTGCTTCCTCGTCATGTAAGAGGTCTGGACCTGCGCTTCGAGTACCCCGCCCGGACAAGTTCACTCGGGTGGACGAGGGTTGCACCCACTGTCCCCTCCTGCGCCGTTCGGACGACGGCGCCACGCCGGGCGGCTGCTCCGTTCAGCCCACCGGGCGAGCAGGGCTAACGGGCGGGCCGGCGTTGCCAGGTCGTCCACAGCGGCCGGTAGCCGTGGGAGTACCAGAACGGTGCGGACAGGGGGTTGGGCAGGGCGTGGTGCAGCAGCGTCACGCCGACGCCCGCCTCGTCCAGCAACCCGTGCGCGTGGTCGGCCAGCGCCGCGCCGATGCCGCCGCCACGCGCGTCCCGCCGCACGCCGAGCAACCCGAGGTAGGCCACCGGCCGCACGGACGTCCGCGGGGCGATCCACTCCGCGTGCCCGGGCAGGTCGTAGTAGACGAACCCGACGACCTCCCCGTCGCGCTCCGCCAACCACCCGCACGGCTCCGGCCGCTCCAGCAGCGACGCGATGTGCTCGCGCAGCCGCTCGGCGCTGGACGGCCGGGCGGTGACCATGCCGAACAGGCTGTCGAACCGGAGCGTCTCCACGTTCAGCTCCACGGCCGCGTCGAGGTTCTCCTGCGTCAACGGCACGATCCGCGCCGTCGAACGGCGGTCGAAGCCACGGCCGGGCAGTCGGGCGGCGGTCACCAGCAACGGCGCGTAACCGTGCCGCGCCAGCACGTCCGCGGCCTCGACCGCACGACTGGGCACGGTCGCCAGCGCGGCCGTGTCGTGATCGCCGCCTCCGCTCAGCGGCCACCGCCGCAGCAGGTCGTCCAGGTCCGCGCCGGGGTGCCAGTGCAACGAGTGCGTGCGCAGCGCGCCCCAGGAGGCGTTCAGGGCGTCCTCGGACAGCTCTGAGAAGGAGTACGGGTCGTCGACAGGAGTGATGTCGGGCAGTAACGGGTCCACGTCTGCCAGCTAACCCGTTCGCGACGTAGATTGCCGCCGTGGAGCTGTACGTGGTCGACGCGTTCACCGACCGCGCGTTCGCGGGCAACCCGGCGGGCGTGGTGCTGCTGGACGGTCCGGCGGACGAGCGGTGGATGCAGGCCGTCGCCGCCGAGATGAAGCACGCCGAGACGGCGTTCGTGCGGATCGACCGCGAGGACCCGGTGCCGCTGCGCTGGTTCACGCCGGTCGCCGAGGTGGACCTGTGCGGCCACGCCACCCTGGCCGCCGCGCACGTGCTCGGCGGCAGTCGCAGCTTCGACACCCGCAGCGGCGTGCTGACCTGCGCGGCCGAGGACGGCTGGGTGGAGATGGACTTCCCGGCCGACCCGGCGGAGCCGATCGAGATGACCACGCCGCTGCGCGCGGGCCTGCCGGGCGTCACGGTGAAGGCCGTCGCGCAGGCCGTGTCCGACGTCCTGGTGGAAGCCGCCTCCGCCGACGAGGTCCGCGAGCTCCGCCCGGACTTCGCCGCGCTCGCCGAGGTGCCCGGGCGCGGTGTGATCGTGACCGCACCGGGCGACCGGCCGGGGCTCGACGTGGTGAGCCGGTGCTTCTACCCCTCCTACGGAGTCCCGGAGGATTCCGTAACCGGTTCCGCGCACTGCACGCTCGCCTCGTGGTGGGCGCCGCGGCTCGGTCGGGCGAACCTGCTGGCCGAGCAGGCGTCGGCCCGCGGTGGGCTGGTCCGGACCACTCTGGACCAAGATCGCGTACGGCTCGCCGGACAGGCCGTGACGGTGATCCAGGGCCGACTGATCGTGTGATCCGATCTGTTACTTCTGGTGGCGTTGCGCTACACGACCTGCCATTTCGTCCCCCGACCGGGGTACATTGGCAGCCTTGGAGGGGTCCTGGTCGGTGTTCGGGGCCCCTCAGTCACGCCCGGAGCCCGTAGGCCGCGACCCGGCCCACCGCGACGACGGCCGACGAGGAGGCTGGATGTCCGACCACGCGTCGGCCACGGCGCCCAGCGCGCCGCCCCGGTCCACGAACCGCGCGTTCAGCGTGTTCGCGGTCCTGCTCCTCGTCGCGGGCGCGCTGTCCGCGTTCCTGGTGGGCAGCTGGCTGCCGGACACCGACCCCGACGTCGACCTGTGGTGGACCGGCCCGCTGCTGGTGATCGGGTTCCTGCTCGCCGAGCAGCTGGCCATCAACGTCGACGTGCGCAGCGGAGTGGCCTGGACCATCTCGTTCACCGAGATCCCGCTCGTGCTCGGCCTGCTGGTCGCGCCGTTCGAGATCGTGCTCGCCGCGCACGTGGTCGCGGGGGTGGGCACGCTGCTCGGCCGCCGCGTGCTCGACCGCGCCGTCTACAACGCGGGCCTGATGTTCATGGAGATCTCGGTCGCCTTCGCGGTCGCCGAGCTCGTGAAGCGGTTCCTCGGTGCGGAAGGCCCGTTCTGGGCGGGCGCGTTCATCGGCACGATCGCGGTGCCGCTGCTGGCCAGCGTGCTCGGCCTGACCGCGTTGCGGATGATGGGCAAGGGCATGCGGGTCGCGCCGAGCCTGCGCCTGGTGCTCCAGACCCTCGTGGTGGCCCTGCTGAACACCTCCGCGGGCCTGGCCGGCTACGAGATCGCCGACAAGGCGCCGTGGGGCGGCCTGCTGATCGGCCTCGTCTTCCTCGGCATCACCGCCATCTACCTGGCCTACTCCGGCCTGCTGCGCGAGCAGCGCGACCTGGAGGCGCTCAGCGAGGTGTCGCTGCGGGTGGCCCGCTCGGGCCGCCACGTCACCGGACCGCGCGGCGCGAACCAGGAGGAGGACGACGGCAGCGACGAGGACGACGACTGGCAGCTCATCGCCGAGCGCATCCGCGAGCAGCTGAACGCCAACCGCGTCGTGCTGCGGCTGCGCACCGACCCGCAGGCCCCGATGCGCACGCTGGTCTCGGGCGAGCCGCTGCCGCCGGGCATGCGCCGCGACGACCCGCGCGTGCTCCGCGAGGACGCCATGCTCCAACTGCCCGGCGCGCAGGTGCGGTACTTCCGCATCGTGGACGCCGGCGAAGAGGTCTCCGAGGCCCTGGTCCGCCGCGACGCGCAGGAAGCGCTGGTCGTGCCGCTGCGCGGGGCGACCCAGCTGCTCGGCGCGGTCGAGGTGCACGACCGGCTCAGCCGGTGGCGCGGCTTCGGCAAGGCCGACATCCAGCTCCTGCGCACGCTGGCGAGCCACCTGTCCACCGCCGTGGACAACCGCCGCCTGCTCGCCCGGCTGCGCCACGACGCCTACCACGACCCGCTGACCGGCCTGCTCAACCGGCCCGGCTTCCGCGAGGCCGCCAGCGAGCCCATGCGCGAGGCGAACACGGCCGTGGTGGTGCGCATCGACCTCGACGTGCTGTCCACCGTCTCCGACGCGCTGGGGCAGGCGTGGGGCAACCGGATGGTCGTCGCCGCCGGCCGCCGGCTGCGCGACGAGCTTGGTCCGGAGGTGCCGCTGGCCAGGCTGGAGGGCGGCGCGTTCGCCGCGCTGCTGCTGGACCGGCAGGCCGAGCAGATCCAGGAGATCGCCGAACGGCTCCGCGCCGCGCTCTCGGTGCCGTACCCGGTCGACCGGCTCACCGTCGAGGCGGGCGCGGTCGTCGGCTGGGCCACCACCGCGGACTGCGAGGTCGACGAGCCGGACCCCGACGCGCTGCTGCAACGCGCCGACGTGGCGGTCCGGGCGACCAGCGACAACGAGCCGCTGCGCCAGTACGCGCCGAGCATGGGCCAGATCTTCCTGCGCCGCTTCCAGCTGGTGACGCAGTTCCGGTCCGCGCTGGAGAACGGCCAGATCTCCGTGCACTACCAGCCGAAGGTCGCGCTGCCGAGCCGCCAGGTGGTCGGCGCGGAGGCGCTGGTGCGGTGGAAGCACCCCGAGTTCGGCCGCGTCGACCCGGACGAGTTCGTGCCGGCCGTCGAGGCGACCGGCCTGGTGGACGTGCTCACCGACTTCGTCATGGACACGGCGTTGGCGCGGGTGCGGCTGTGGATCGACCGCGGGCTGCGGATGTCCATCGCGGTGAACCTGTCCGTGCGGACGCTGGCCGACGAGGAGTTCCCGGACCGGGTGGCGGCGGCGCTGAAGCGCCACGAGGTGCCGCCGGAGCTGCTCACGTTCGAGCTGACCGAGTCCGGCGTGATGGCCGACCCCGAACGCGCCCTGCCCGTGCTGCGGCGGCTGCACCAGATGGGCGTCGTGCTGGCCGTGGACGACTTCGGCACGGGCTACTCGTCGCTGGCGTACCTGAGGCAGCTGCCGGTGGACGAGGTGAAGATCGACAAGAGCTTCGTGCTCGGCATGGGCACCGACCTCGGTGACATGGCGGTGGTCCGGTCGATCGTGGAGCTCGGCCACTCGCTGGGGCTCACGGTGGTCGCCGAGGGCGTCGAGGACGACGCCGCGCGCGACCAGCTCGTCGGCATGGGCTGCGACGTGGCGCAGGGCTACCTGATCTCCCGGCCGCTGTCCGAGGACCGCTTCGAGGCCTGGTTGCGGGCGCGGACGGTCCAGGTCAGGGGCGCCCGGGATGAGACGGTGCTCACCCTGGTCCACTAGGAGGACCCCCCGATTTCCTTTCCACGGCACGCCTGTTGTAGAGTTCTCATGGCTCCGCAAGAGCAAGCCCCTTTAGCTCAGTCGGCAGAGCGTCTCCATGGTAAGGAGAAGGTCTACGGTTCGATTCCGTAAAGGGGCTCCACAACTGGCCGCGGTGCACGAGCATCGCGGCCGTGTTGTGTAAAGCGGTGTAGCTCAGTTGGTAGAGCAAGCGGCTCATAATCGCTGTGTCGCCGGTTCAAGTCCGGCCACCGCTACTCAGCTAGATCCCCGCCAGGCGGTAAGCCCGCACTGGTCGCCCGGTCGGGTCGGGGCACACGAGCTCTAGGAAGGCAAGGACCGTGGCTGCAACCGACGTACGCCCCAAGATCACCCTCGCGTGCGAGGAGTGCAAGCACCGGAACTACATCACCAGGAAGAACCGGCGCAACGACCCGGACCGCCTGGAGATCAAGAAGTTCTGCCCGAACTGCAAGACCCACCGCGCTCACAAGGAAACCCGCTGAGCCGGTAGCCAGGCGCACGACGAGGCCCGTCCCGGGATCCGGGGCGGGCCTCGTCGCGTATAACCTGCTGCGCGTGCCTCTCGACCAGTCCTTCGTCGGACGTTCCTACCCGCCGTCGCCGCCCTACGAGGTCGGCCGCGAGAAGATCCGCGAGTTCGCCGAGGCGGTCGGCGAGACGAGCCCGCTGCACCGCGACCCCGAAGCCGCCCGCGCGGCCGGGTACCGCGACGTCATCGCGCCGCCCACGTTCGCGATCATCGTGTCGATGAAGGCGAACGACGTGCTGGTCGAGGACCCCGACCTGGGCCTGGACTACAGCCGCGTGGTGCACGGCGACCAGGCGTTCGTCCACCACCGCCCGATCGTCGCCGGCGACCGCCTCACCACCGTGCTGCACGTGGACGGCATCACGTCGCGGATGGGCAACGACATGCTGGCGATCCGGGCCGAGGTCGGCACCGAGGACGGCGAGCCCGTCACGACCGGTCGCTGCACGCTCGTGGTGCGGGGGGAGGACGCGTGATCCGCGCATCGGAGGTCTCCGTCGGCGACGAGCTGCCGCCGCTGTCGCTGCGCATCACCCGCGCCGACCTGGTCCGGTACGCGGGCGCGTCCGGCGACTTCAACCCGATCCACTGGAACGAGCGGTTCGCCCGCGAGGTCGGCCTGCCCGGCGTCATCGCGCACGGGATGCTCACCATGGGCATGGCCGTCCGGATCGTCACCGAGTGGGTCGGCGACCCCGGCGCCGTCGTCCAGTACGGCGTGCGGTTCGGCAGGCCCGTCCCGGTGCCCGACGACGACAAGGGCGCGTTGGTGGAGGTCACCGCGAAGGTGACCAAGGTCCTCGACGACGGGACGGTCAAGGTCAACGTGACGGCCTCGTTCGAGGGCAAGTCCGTGCTCGGCGGCGCGTCGGCCATCGTCCGGCTCGGCGCCTAGAACCCGCACAGCGCGCTGGTGTGCGGGCCCTTGGCGGTCGCCGAACGCCGCTCCACCTCGGCCACCCGCACCTCGCACGCCACGTCACCGCCGTCGGGCCCGATCGTGACGGTCAGCACGCCGTGGTCGGGCTCGCCGGTGGCGAGCAGCTCCAGCCGCCAGGGCAGCGCGGTCAGCTCCTCCTGGCGCGTCTCGCCGCCGCGGAAGGTCGAGTAGGTGACGGTGGCCCGTTCGGCCGTGCCGCTGACCTGGTAGACGACCAGGACGGGCGGTTCCGGCGCCGTGGTCCACAGCACGAGCGCGATCGCGCCCACCACGAGCGCCACCGAGGCCGTGACCACGAGCCACTTGCGGCGGCGTTCACGCTCGGGTGGGTCGGGTTCCGCCATGGTGGTTGCGCTCCTCGGGTGAAGATCAGTTCGACTGAATGGACCATCGGCCTAGTTCTACCGACGGTTACAGCGATCACCCAAAGGGGTTACCCGTCAGAAGTCCGAACACGTCGCGACCGCGTTCGGGCCGGACGCGGTCGCGGTCTTCCGCGCCTCGCCGTCCACGGTCACCTCGCACGTGACCGTGCCGCCGTCGGCGCCGGTCGTCACGTCGAGCGTCCCGCCGTGGAGCGTCCCCATGACCGTGAACTCCTTGGTCCACGGCAGCGCGGCGACCTCCTCCTCGGCGGTGGTGGCCGAGCCGCCGTCGCCGAAGGTGGAGTAGCTGACCGTGGCCCCCGGCGCGTCGCCGGTCACCTCGTAGCGGAGCACCGAACCCCGGTCGGCCTGCGCCTGGAGGTCGTCGAGCGCGTTCTCGGCGTCGGACGAGGCCCGACCGAACACCGCCACCCACGCGACGCAGACGACGAGGCCCGCTGCGGACAGCGCGACGCCGGCGATCGCGAGCCCCTTGTTGTCGGCCTGCCCGCGGGAGATCCGGACCAGGCCGAACAGCCCGAGGGCGAGCCCCGCGACGACCAGCGGCCACGCGACGAGGCCGACCACCGGGATGAAGCTGAGCACCAAACCCAGGAGCCCGAGCACGAACCCGGCGGTGCCCGGGCCGTTCCGCCGCGGGTCGGACATGGCGCCTCCACTCCGTCAGGGTGGTACACACCACAGTTACCCGCCGTGACGCGAATGAGTCTCAATACGACGAAAGGCACCCCATTTGAGGTGCCTTTCGTGACGGAGCGTCGAAACTGTGTGCTACTCGACCTCGGCCAGCAGCTCGGCCATCCGCGTCACACCGGTCTTCAGGTCGTCGTCGCCGAGCGCGTACGACAGCCGCAGGTAGCCGGGCGTGCCGAACGCCTCACCGGGCACCACGGCCACCTCGGCGTGCTCCAGGATCAGCGCCGCGAGCCGGACCGTGTCGGTGATCTCGGCGCCGCGCAGCGTCTTGCCGATCAACGCCTTCACCGACGGGTACACGTAGAACGCGCCCTTCGGGGTCGGGCACTGGACGCCGGGGATCGCGGACAGCAGGTCGACGATGGTGCGCCGACGGCGGTCGAACGCCTCGCGCATCTCGTGCGCCGCGTCCAGCGGCCCGGACACGGCCTCCAGCGCGGCCCGCTGCGACACGTTCGCCACGTTCGAGGTCAGGTGGGACTGGAGGTTCGCGGCGGCCTTGACCACGTCGGTCGGGCCGATCAGCCAGCCGACCCGCCAGCCCGTCATCGCGTAGGTCTTCGCCACGCCGTTGAGCACGATCGTGCGGTCGGCCATCGCGGGCACGGCCACCGGCAGCGACACCGACTCGGCGCCGTCGTAGACCAGGTGCTCGTAGATCTCGTCGGTGATCACCCACAGCCCGTGCTCCAGCGCCCACTCGCCGATCGCGGTGATCTGCTCGCGGGTGTAGACCGAGCCGGTCGGGTTGGACGGCGAGCACAGCAGCAGCACCTTGGTCTTCGGGGTGCGCGCGGCCTCCAGCTGCTCCACCGTGACCAGGTAGTCGGTCGACTCGTCGGCCGTGACCTGCACCGGGACGCCGCCCGCCAGCGTGATCGCCTCGGGGTAGGTGGTCCAGTACGGCGCGGGCAGCAGCACCTCGTCGCCCGGGTCGACGATCGTGGCGAACGCCTGGTAGACGGCCTGCTTGCCGCCGTTGGTGATCAGCACCTGGGCGGCGGTGACCTCGTAGCCCGAGTCGCGCTTGGTCTTCGCGGCTACGGCTTCCCGCAGTTCGGGCAGGCCGGCGGCGGGCGTGTAGCGGTGGTTCTTCGGGTCCGCGCACGCGGCCTGAGCTGCGGCTACGATGGCGTCAGGGGTCGGGAAGTCCGGCTCGCCCGCACCGAAGCCGATCACCGGTCGGCCCGCGGCCTTGAGCGCCTTCGCCTTCGCGTCGACCGCGAGGGTGGCGGACTCGGCGATGCCGCCGATCCGCTGCGAGATCCGCTGGTGCTCGGAGGTGGTGGTCCCGGTGGTCGTCTCAGGCGTGCCCATGCCGCCAATCGTGGCAGATCGCACAACCGGGTAAGCGCCCGGCACCCCCTCTGACCGGGCCAGTTGGAAGGAGGGGCACTTGGTGCCGTATGCTTCCGGTCTTGGAACGTCCAGTCGCTGCCTCACGGGCCACGTGAGGAAGGTGCGGGACGTCTCCAGCCAGGGTGTCCGGGTTCCGGGCGCCAAAGGGGTGTAGCTCAACTGGCAGAGCAGCGGTCTCCAAAACCGCAGGTTGCAGGTTCAAGTCCTGTCGCCCCTGCGTCGAAGCGCGATGGTGAGCGGAGGACGGCATGAGCGAGGGCCGCGAGCAGGACCAGCCGGAAGAGCGCGAGGGCGCGTCCCGGCCGGTTACCGCCGCAGCGCGGCGCGAGCGCCGTGGCTCCGCGCGACCGGCGGGCCGCAAGGACTCCGTGGAGGCGAAGAAGGCGGCCGAGGCCGACTCCGACGCCGAGGAGGCCAAGAAGGGCCGCCCCACGCGTTCGCGGGCGGACTCGGAGAAGCGGGTCGGTTTCTTCGCCCGCATCGTCCGGTACATCCGCGAGGTGGTCAGCGAGCTGCGGAAGGTCATCTGGCCGACCCGCAAGCAGATGATCACCTACACCGGAGTCGTGTTGGTCTTCGTGGCCTTCATGGTGGCGTTGGTGTTCGGCCTGGATTCGGCCTTCGCCTGGGGCATGTTCAGGGTGTTCGGCTGAGCCGAGCGCCTGCCGCCCCGGGTGGCGGCGGAACATGTGATGCATGAGAGGAAGCGAGACCCACAGTGACCTCCGAGAACGGCGGCGTTGACGCCCAGGAGCTGAACGACCTGACCGACGAGCGGGACTTCGACGGTGGCGTCGAGGACGTCGAGCAGGCGGAGGCGTCGGAGGAGACCGAGGAGTCCGCCCCCGTCGAGGCCGAGTCCGGTGGCGACGTCGAGTCGGGCGGTGACGTCGAGTCCGGTGGCGATGTCGAATCGGGCGGCGATGTCGAGTCCGGTGGCGACGTCGAGGCCGCCGTCGTCGACATCGACGCCGAGCCCGCGGACCCCGCCGAGGAGATGCGCGAAGCACTGCGGCGCGCGCCCGGCGACTGGTACGTCGTGCACTCGTACGCGGGCTACGAGAACAAGGTCAAGACCAACCTCGAGACGCGCATCCAGACCCTCGACATGGAGGACTACATCTTCCAGGTCGAGGTGCCGACCGAGGAAGTCACCGAGATCAAGAACGGCCAGCGCAAGCAGGTGCAGCGCAAGGTGCTGCCCGGCTACATCCTGGTCCGGATGGAGCTCAACGACGCGTCGTGGAGCGCGGTGCGCAACACGCCCGGCGTGACGGGTTTCGTCGGCGCGACCTCCAAGCCGTCGCCGCTGACCATCGACGAGGTGCTGAAGTTCCTGCTGCCCCAGGTCGAGCAGAAGCCCGCGGCCGGCAAGAAGAGCGCCGCGACGCCCGCGAAGTCGACCGTCGAGGTCGACTTCGAGGTCGGCGAGTCGGTCACCGTCATGGACGGCCCGTTCGCGACGCTGCCCGCGACGATCAGCGAGGTCAACGCGGACGGCCAGAAGCTGAAGGTCCTGGTGTCTATCTTCGGCCGCGAGACCCCGGTCGAGCTGTCGTTCAGCCAGGTCTCCAAGATCTGACCAGGACAACAAGACTCCGGCTCCCCTGAACAAGGGGAGCCGGCAGCCACGCTGCGGCTGGCAGGGCCGCGCGCGGACACCGCAATAAAGGAACCGAGATGCCTCCCAAGAAGAAGAAGCTCGCAGCGATCATCAAGCTGCAGATCAAGGCCGGGGCCGCGAACCCCGCGCCGCCCGTTGGTCCCGCGCTGGGTCAGCACGGCGTCAACATCATGGAGTTCTGCAAGCAGTACAACGCCGCGACCGAGTCGCAGCGCGGCACCGTGGTGCCGGTCGAGATCTCCGTGTACGAAGACCGCTCGTTCGACTTCAAGCTCAAGACCCCGCCGGCCGCGAAGCTGCTGCTCAAGGCCGCCGGTGTGGAGAAGGGCTCGGGCGAGCCGCACCGCCTCAAGGTCGCCAAGGTGACCATGGACCAGGTGCGGGAGATCGCGCAGAACAAGATGGTCGACCTCAACGCCAACGACGTGGACCAGGCGGCGAAGATCATCGCCGGCACCGCCCGCTCCATGGGCATCACCGTCGAAGGCTGACCTTTCTCTTTCGTAGTTCGTGGGAGAGCCGCGCGCTGGCTCGTCACCACAACTGATCCACTTTAAGGACAGAAGCATGAAGCGCAGCAAGGCGTACAAGAACGCTGCTGAGCTGGTTGACCGTGAGCGGCTCTACTCGCCGCTGGAGGCAGCCAAGCTCGCCAAGGAGACTTCCAAGGTGAAGCTGGACGCGACCGTCGAGGTCGCCATCCGGCTCGGCGTCGACCCGCGCAAGGCCGACCAGATGGTCCGCGGCACCGTGAACCTGCCGCACGGTACGGGCAAGACCGCCCGCGTGATCGTCTTCGCGACCGGTGACAAGGCCGCCGAGGCCGAGGCCGCCGGCGCGGACGCGGTCGGCTCCGAGGACCTGATCGAGCGCATCCAGGGTGGTTGGCTCGACTTCGACGCCGCGATCGCCACGCCCGACCAGATGGCCAAGGTCGGTCGCATCGCCCGCATCCTGGGCCCGCGCGGCCTGATGCCGAACCCGAAGACCGGCACCGTGACGCCCGACGTCGCCAAGGCCGTGAACGAGATCAAGGGCGGGAAGATCAACTTCCGCGTCGACAAGCAGGCCAACCTGCACCTCGTCATCGGCAAGGTGTCGTTCGACCCGGAGAAGCTGGTCGAGAACTACGCCGCCGCGCTGGACGAGATCCTGCGCGCCAAGCCGTCCGCGGCGAAGGGCCGGTACCTGAAGAAGGTCACCGTCTCGACCACGATGGGCCCGGGCATCCCGGTCGACCCGAACCGGACGCGCAACCTGCTGTCCGACGAGGTCACCGTCTGACCACGGCTCGTCAGAACCACCCGAAGCGCCCCTCGGCCTCCCGCCGAGGGGCGCTTCGCGTCGTCAGGGGCAACTCGGCTCGGCCACGTACCCGGTGATCGGCCAGCTCTTGCTCGGCTGAGCGGTGAGGATGAACTTCCCGAGCTTCGGGCCGTCGCGCACGGTCAGGTCGCACGAGCTGACCTCTACCGTGCCTCCGTTCGGCGTGCCGTACATCGTGGTGGGGAAGCCTGGTTGGCTGTAGGCCCGCACATTGGTGACTTGAGGCTTCAGCTTCGCCACCGCGTCGGCGCAATCGCTCGCCCCGAACGCCTCCGCGAACGCCCGACGCGCCGCGTCGTCGGAGAACAGTTGGCACGCTTCGCCCGCTTCACCGCGGCCGACGTTCTTGTAGAACAGGGCGACCGTGCCACTGATGCCGTACGGGGTCTGGGGCACCAGAGCGTTGTTCGCGACGCCACCGCTGTCGACCGCCACGCTGCCCGGGTCGTCGCCGCCGAAGTACTGCTCGTAGAAGTACGACAGCACGAGCAGGATCACGACGAGGTACACGAGGCGGCGGAACAGTTTGCTGCGCAGCAGGATCTGCCACAGCGGCTTGCGACGCGGGCCGGACGGTGGTGGCGGTGGCGCGGAGAGCGGGACACCCGGTGGCGGTGTGGCCCCCGGTGGGACGCCCGGGGGCGGTGTTGCGCCCGGCGGCAGTCCTCCCGGTGGTGGGATGGCGCCGGGTGGGAGGCCCGGCGGTGGGGTGGCGCCCGGGGGCAGGCTCGGCTGGTTGGCGCCTTGGGCCTGCTGGAAGCGCTGGAACTCCTGGAACCGTTGGAACTCCTGGAACTGCCGGAGCTGTTCCGGGTCGATGTCCGGTGGCGGCGGGTTCCTCGGCGGCTCTTCGGTCACGGGTCCCATCATGACCGATTTGGGTCGCCGTCAGCTCCCCTGCTAGGGTTGGCGACGGTTCACCAAAGACCGCTGGTCGTGCACGGCACTCGTCGTGCAGCGAAGGTCCCGCGAAGCGGGCGGCCCGCGCAGGAGAACGAGGAAGACCCAGGCGTGCTCGCGCGCCCGTCACGCCCCGTGCTGCTGCGCTGGGGCGTTTTTGCTTTTCCCGGCCTGATCGCACTCGACCGGCTGTCACCAGCCCAGAGAGGAGGCGATCATGGCGAAGCCCAGCAAGGTTTCGGCCGTCGCCGAGCTCACGGACAAGTTCCGTGGAAGCTCGGCCGCTGTCGTGACCGAGTACCGTGGCCTCTCCATGGCGCAGCTCACCACGCTGCGTCGCGCTCTCGGCGCGGGCACCACGTACACCGTTGCGAAGAACACGCTGGTCAAGCGTGCCGCTGAGGACGCAGGCGTCGAGGGCCTCGAGGCCCTGCTCGTCGGCCCGACCGCCATCGCCTTCGTCGAAGGCGAGCCGGTCGACGCGGCCAAGGCACTGCGTGACTTCGCGAAGGACAACAAGGCCCTGGTCATCAAGGGCGGCTACATGGACGGCCGCCCCCTCTCGGTCGAAGAGGTCACCGCCATCGCGGACCTCGAGACCCGTGAGGTGCTGCTCGCCAAGCTGGCGGGCGCGATGAAGGGCAACCTGGCGAAGGCCGCGGGTCTGTTCCAGGCCCCCGCTTCCCAGGTCGCTCGCCTGGCTGCTGCCCTCCAGGAGAAGAAGGCCGCGGAGGCGCCTGCCGCCGCCGAGTCCGACGCTCCGGCCGAAAGCTGATCACACCCAGACACTCCGCGTCCCGGCCGCAGTTCGGGCGTTGAAAGAGAAAGGACCGCCATCATGGCGAAGCTCAGCACCGACGAGCTGCTCGACGCGTTCAAGGAGATGACCCTCCTGGAGCTCTCGAAGTTCGTGAAGGACTTCGAGGAGACCTTCGAGGTCACCGCCGCCGCTCCGGTCGCCGTTGCCGCTGCCGGCCCGGCCGGCCCCGCCGCCGCCGAGGTCGAGGAGAAGGACGAGTTCACCGTCGTCCTCGAGGGCGCCGGCGACAAGAAGATCCAGGTCATCAAGGTCGTCCGCGAGGTCGTCTCGGGCCTGGGCCTGAAGGAGGCCAAGGAGCTGGTCGAGTCCGCTCCGAAGCCGCTGCTGGAGAACGTGGCGAAGGACGTCGCCGACGCCGCCAAGGAGAAGCTCGAGGCTGCCGGCGCCAAGATCTCGCTCAAGTGATCTAGCGTCACCGCTGCCGCGAAGGCGGGCACCCGAACGGGGTGTCCGCCTTCGTGCTGTCTACGGCCGGTGATCTTGACCGTGCCGACGGGCGTGGCCCACCATCGGTGGCCGGAGGGGCGACGGGATGACCCTGCTCACACCGTTACCCACCCGAGACCGCATTAACCCAACTGGTGAGTAACCACGACAGGGCGGCCTCGTTGCACCGGTATGACGCCGGCCTGTCCGGTGTCGGGCGAAGCCGGCCGCTGACCTGGAGGTGCGATGGGCGTCGAGGTGGTCGTCGAGGGCCTGACCAAGTCCTTCGGCAAGCAGACCATCTGGCGGGACGTCACGCTCACCCTCCCCCCGGGCGAGGTCAGCGTGATGCTGGGACCGTCGGGCACGGGCAAGTCGGTCTTCCTGAAGTCCCTGGTCGGGCTGCTGAAACCGGAACACGGCAAGATCGTCATCAACGGCGTCGACCTGGTCCGCTGCTCCGAGCACAAGCTCTACGAGATCCGGAAGCTGTTCGGCGTCCTCTTCCAGGACGGCGCGCTGTTCGGCTCGATGAACCTCTTCGACAACGTCGCCTTCCCGCTGCGCGAGCACACCCGCAAGACCGAGGCCGAGGTCCGGCGGATCGTGCTCGAGAAGATGGAGATGGTGGGCCTCGTCGGCGCGGAGAAGAAGCTCCCCGGCGAGATCTCCGGCGGTATGCGCAAGCGCGCCGGCCTGGCCCGCGCCCTGGTGCTGGACCCCGAGATCATCCTGTGCGACGAGCCGGACTCCGGCCTCGACCCGGTCCGCACGGCCTACCTCAGCCAGCTCCTCATCGACCTGAACGCGCAGATCGACGCGACGATCCTGATCGTCACGCACAACATCACCGTGGCCCGCACGGTCCCGGACAACCTCGGCATGCTGTTCCGCCGCGAACTGGTCATGTTCGGCCCCCGGGAGGTGCTGCTGACCAGCGACGAGCCGGTGGTCGAGCAGTTCCTCAACGGTCGCCGCATCGGCCCGATCGGCATGTCGGAGGAGAAGGACCAGGCGACGATGGCCGCCGAGCTGGCGCACCGCGAAGCGGGCCACTCGGACGGCTCGCCGGACGAGGACGTGCGCGGCGTGGTGCCCCAGCTGGAACCGACGCCCGGCCTGCCGCCGCGCGGCGCGGTGCGCCGGCGCAAGGACCGGGTGATGACCATCCTGCACACGCTGCCGCCCGAGGCGCAGCAGAGCATCATCGCCAGCCTCACGCCCGAGGAGCAGCGCCACTACCGGGTGCTGGCCGGCGCGGGCGACCGGACGGGCCCGATCACCCCGAGCCCGTGGCCCCGCCAAGGGGGCGTGCTGTGAGCTCACCGGCGACGTTCCCCGGCGTCGGCGCGCTGCGCGAAACGGGGCGGATGTTCGCGCTGGGCGTGGACGTCGTGCGCAACACGTTCCGCCGCCCGTTCCAGCTGCGGGAGTTCATCCAGCAGTGCTGGTTCGTGGTGAGCGTGACGGTGCTGCCCACGGCGCTGGTGTCGATCCCGTTCGGCGCGGTCATCGCGTTGCAGATCGGCTCGCTGACCAGGCAGATCGGCGCGCAGTCGTTCACCGGCGCGGCGAGCGTGCTGGCGATCATCCAGCAGGCGAGCCCGATCGTGACGGCCCTGCTCATCGCGGGCGCGGGTGGCAGCGCGATCTGCGCGGACCTTGGCTCGCGCAAGATCCGCGAGGAGATCGACGCGATGGAGGTGCTCGGCGTCTCGCCGATCCACCGCCTGGTCGTGCCGCGCGTGCTGGCCGCGATGCTGGTGTCCGTCCTGCTCAACGGCATGGTCAGCGTGGTCGGCGTGATGGGCGGCTACTTCTTCAACGTCATCCTGCAGGACGGCACGCCCGGCGCGTACCTGGCGAGCTTCAGCGCCCTCGCACAGCTGCCGGACCTGTGGATCTCCGAGATCAAGGCCCTGGTCTTCGGGTTCATCGCGGGCATCGTGGCCGCCTACCGGGGCCTGAACCCGGCGGGCGGGCCGAAGGGCGTCGGCGACGCGGTCAACCAGGCCGTGGTCATCACGTTCCTGCTGCTGTTCTTCGTGAACTTCGTGCTGACCACGATCTACCTCCAGGTCGTCCCGGCGAAGGGGAGCTGAGATGGCCGCGATCAACGACCGGTTCCGCAAGGCCGCGAACGCGCCGCTGTCCGTGCTGGACACGTTCGGCGACCAGCTGTGGTTCTACATCCGCGCCCTGTGCTGGACGCCGCGCACGCTGACCCGCTACCTGCGCGAGACGCTGCGGCTGCTGGCCGAGGTGAGCTTCGGCTCGGGCGCGCTGGCCGTCATCGGCGGCACGATCGGCGTGATGGTGGGCCTGTCGGTGTTCACCGGCACGGTCGTCGGCCTGCAGGGCTTCACCGCGCTGAACCAGATCGGCACGTCGGCGTTCGCGGGCTTCGTGTCCGCGTACTTCAACACCCGCGAGATCGCGCCGCTGGTCGCCGGCCTGGCGCTGAGCGCGACCGTCGGCTCCGGCTTCACCGCGCAGCTGGGCGCGATGCGGATCTCCGAGGAGATCGACGCGCTGGAGGTCATGGGCATCCCCAGCCTGCCTTACCTGGTCACCACCCGGATCATCGCGGGCTTCATCGCGATCATCCCGCTGTACGTGATCGGCCTGCTCACCTCGTACCTGGCGGCCAGGTTCATCACGGTCGAGTTCTACGGGCAGTCGGCGGGCACGTACGACCACTACTTCAACCTGTTCCTACCACCGGTGGACGTGCTCTGGTCGTTCGGCAAGGTGCTCGTCTTCGCCGTCGTGATCATCCTGACGCACTGCTACTACGGCTACCGCGCCAGCGGCGGCCCGGCGGGCGTGGGCGTCGCGGTGGGCCGCGCGGTGCGCACGGCGATCGTCACGACCAGCCTGCTGGACTTCTTCCTGAGCATGGCCATCTGGGGCACCACGACGACGGTGAGGATCGCGGGATGATCAAGCGGCGACTCCTGGGCGTCGTGTTCATCGCGGTCATCGCCCTCTTCCTCTCGGTCACGGTGGCGATGTACAACGACGCGTTCACCGAGGTCGTGAAGGTGACGCTGAAGACCGACCGGGTCGGCAACCAGCTGCTCGTCGACTCCGACGTCAAGGTCCGCGGCATGATCGTCGGCCAGGTGAAGGACATCCGGACCTCCGGCGACGGCGCCGAGCTCGAACTGGCGCTCGAACCGGAGCAGGTCAGGCACATCCCGGCCAACGTCTCCGCGCGCCTGCTGCCGAAGACCCTGTTCGGCGAGCGGTACGTGCACCTGGTGCTGCCCGACGAGCGCGAGGACCCGCTCACCGACGGCGCCGTCATCGAGCAGGACCGCTCCAGCAGCGCCATCGAGCTGGAACGCGTGCTCGACGACCTGATGCCGGTGCTCCAGGCCGTGCAGCCGGAGAAGCTCGCCACCACGCTGACCGCGATGTCGCAGGCGCTGGAGAACCGGGGCAAGCCCCTGGGCGAGACGCTCGTGCAGCTGGACGCCTACCTGGGCGAGTTCAACCCGCAGCTGCCCAAGCTCAAGGACGGCATCAGCCGCCTCGCCGACGTCTCGAACGTCTACGCCGACGCCGCGCCCGACCTGGTGCAGGCGCTGTCGGACGCCACCGTCACCAGCCGCACGCTGGTCGAGCAGCGCGACAACCTGCTCGCCCTCTACGGCACGCTGACCACCACGTCGCTCGACCTGAACAGCTTCCTCGCCGTGAACAAGAACAACCTGATCCAGCTCGCGGACGTCAGCAAGCCGACGTTGGAGCTGCTGGCCAAGTACTCGCCCGAGTACCCGTGCCTGCTCAAGGGCCTGGCGGAGTTCAGGCCGATCATGGACGAGGTGTTCGGCAAGGGCACGAACGAGCCCGGCCTGCACATCACGCTGGAGATCACCGCCAACCGCGGCAAGTACGAGCCGGGCAAGGACGACCCGGAGTACGCCGACAAGCGCGGCCCGCGCTGCTACGACATCGTGCCGCGGCCGGACCCGTTCCCGCAGTACCCGCCGGAGGGCCCGGTCAAGGACGGCTCGACGTCGCCGCCGGCCGCGCGCTCGGCCACCGACGGCGTGCTGCCGCCCAACACGGGGACCATCCGGGAGGACGGCACGGTCGTGTCGTCGTTCGGCGGCGTGCCGTCGCTGGCGAACTCGCCGGAGGAGCAGGACTTCCTGGCCGCGCTGCTCGCGCCGCAGTTCGGGGTGGAGAAGCGCGACATGCCGAGCTTCACCGCGCTGCTGCTCGGACCCCTGTACCGGGGAGCGGAGGTGACGGCATGAGGTCCCTGGCCGCGCCGCTGATCAAGCTCGCCGTGTTCGCCGTGATCACGATCCTGGCGACCACGCTGCTCGCGGTGACCATCTCGAACGTCAACTTCAACGGCGCCACCGGCTACACCGCCCGGTTCACCGACGTCACCGCGCTCAACGAGGGCGACGACATCCGCATCGCGGGCGTCCGGGTCGGCCAGGTCGACGGGATCCGGGTGGTCGACCGGCGGCTGGCGGAGGTGGAGTTCTCGCTGGAGGGCGACCGCACGCTGCCCGCGTCGGTCACCGCGACGATCAAGTACCGCAACCTCGTCGGCCAGCGGTACATCTCGCTGGAGCACGGCGTGGGCGACGCGTCCGCGCTCAAGCCCGGCGACGTGATCCCGCTGGAGCGCACGAAGCCCGCGCTGGACCTGACGGTGCTGTTCAACGGCTTCAAGCCGCTGTTCCAGGCGCTGAACCCGGAGGACGTGAACCAGCTGTCCAGCGAGATCATCCAGGTGTTGCAGGGCGAGGGCGGCACGATCGACAGCCTGCTGCGCCACACCGCGTCGCTGACGTCCACGCTGGCGGGCCGCGACCAGGTGATCGGCGAGGTGATCGCCAACCTCAACGCCGTGCTGGACACCGTGAACTCGCGGACCGAGCAGGTGTCGACGCTGGTCACGACGTTGCAGGAGCTGACGACGGGCCTGGCGGGCGACCGCGAGCCGATCGGTGACGCGATCAGCGCCATGGGCGAGCTGACCACGACGACCGCCGACCTGCTCGACCAGTCGCGGCAGCCGTTGAAGGACGACATCGCCAACCTCGGCCTGGTGTCGAAGACGCTGGCGGACCACGAGGCGGTCGTGGAGAGCGTCATCCAGCGCCTGCCGACCAAGATCGAGGCGATGTCGCGGACCGCGTCCTACGGGTCCTGGTTCAACTTCTTCCTGTGCGAGGGCAGCGGGCAGGTCGCCGTGCCGCCGATCATCAACGACCCGATCCCGATCACGGCTCTGCCGGTGACGCAGCCGAGGTGCCGCCGATGAACCCCCAGCGCAACCCGGTGGCGGTCGGCGTGGTGAGCCTGACCGTGATCGCCCTGCTGCTGCTCGCCGCCTTCAACTCCGACGACCTGCCGATCATCGGCGGCGGCACCACCTACTCCGCCGAGTTCACCGAGGCCGCGGGCCTGATCCCGTCGAACGAGGTGCGGGTGGCCGGGGTGAAGGTCGGCAAGGTGACCAAGGTCGAGCTGGACGGCGACAAGGTGAAGGTGTCGTTCCGGGTGAAGGACGCCTGGGTCGGCGACCGCACGACCGCGGTGATCCGGATCAAGACGCTGCTCGGGCAGAAGTTCCTGGCGCTCGACCCGCAGGGCTCGCAGCCGCTGGACCCGGGCGAGCCGATCCCGCGCGAGCGCACGCTGTCGCCGTACGACGTGCAGGAGGCGTTCAACGGCCTGGCGTCCACGGTCGGCCAGATCGACACCCAGCAGCTCGCGGACAGCTTCCAGGTGCTGTCGGAGACGTTCCAGGGCTCGGCGGAGAGCGTGCGCGGCGCGTTGGACGGCCTGTCGGCGCTGTCGAAGACGATCTCCTCGCGCGACGAGCAGCTGGCCGAGCTGCTGGCCAACACCAACGAGATCACCAAGACCCTGTCCGACCGCAACGAGCAGTTCGAGAAGCTGCTCGCGGACGGCAACCTGCTGCTGGAGGAGCTGCGCAAGCGGCGGGACGCGATCGGGGCGCTGCTCAGGGGCACCCGCGAGCTGTCCAAGGAGCTGTCCGGCCTGGTCGCCGACAACTCCGCGCAGCTGCGGCCGGCGCTGGAGCAGCTGGAGCGGGTGACCACGATGTTGCAGCGCAACCAGGACTCGCTGGAGCGCAGCCTGGCGCTGATGGGCCCGTTCTTCCGGGTGTTCGCCAACACCTTGGGCAACGGCCGCTGGTTCGACGTCTACATCTGCGGCCTGCTGCCGCCGTCGGTGAACCTCGGCGTGGTCGGCTTCAACGAAGAGGGCTGCCTCCCTCCCGGCGTGCAGAGGGGGAACTGACGTGGCGACCACGAGGACGGGCCGTGACCTGGTCCGCGCGGTGGCGATCGCGTGCGTGCTGGCGATCGTGGCCGCGGTGGCGATGTGGTGGGTGTTCGCGGGCGCCGACAGCCGCCGGGTAACCGCGCTGTTCGGCGCGGCCGTCGGCGTCTACCCCGGCTCGGACGTGCGGGTGCTCGGCGTGCGGGTCGGCACGATCGACGAGGTCGAGCCGCAGGGCGCGCTGGTCAAGGTGGTGATGTCGCTCGACCGGTCGGTCAAGGTGCCCGCGGACGCGCAGGCGGTCGTGGTCGCGCCCAGCGTGGTCAGCGACCGGTACGTGCAGCTCGCGCCCGCCTACACCGGCGGCGACGTGATGGGTGAGAACGCCACCATCCCGCGCGAGCGCACCGCCACCCCCGTCGAGCTGGACGAGCTGTACGCGAGCCTGGACGAGCTGACCACCGCGCTCGGCCCGAACGGGGCCAACAAGGACGGCGCGCTGTCGGAGCTGCTCGACTCGGCCGCGAACAACCTCCAGGGCAACGGGCAGGCGCTCGGCGACACCGTCAAGCAGCTCGGTGACGCCACCCGCACGTTGTCCGGCTCGAAGGACGACCTGTTCGGCACCGTGGACAACCTGCAGAAGTTCACCGGGATGCTGGCCGCGAACGACAGCCAGGTGCGCGACTTCAACCGGCAGCTCGCCGAGGTCGCCGGTTTCCTCGCCGACGAGCGGGAGAACCTGGGCGCCGCGCTGACCGAGCTGGCCACCGCGCTCGGCCAGGTGCAGGGCTTCATCCAGGACAACCGGGCCGTGCTGAAGTCGAACGTCGACAAGCTCGCCGGCATCACCCAGATCCTGGTCGACCAGCGCGCGTCGCTGGCCGAGGCGCTGGACGTCGGGCCGCTGGCGCTGGGCAACCTGCAGAACGCCTACAACGCGGCCTCCGGCACGCTCGACACCAGGGCCGACCTGAACGAGCTGAGCCAGCCGCCGATCGTGCTGATCTGCAAGCTGATCCAGGGCGTCGAGCCGGGCCGGGTGCCCGGCGTGCTCGCCGAGACGTGCCGCGGGCTGGAGCCGCTGCTCAGCGGCGCCGTGCCGTTGAAGACGCCCCAGGAGATCGCGACCGACCTGGCCCAGGGCAAGCTGCCGCTGCCCCTGCCGCTCGCGGGGGTGCCGCAGTGAGGCGGATCGCGGTGCTCGTGGCGAGCGCGCTGGTGCTGACCGGCTGCGGCTCGGGCGGCTTCGACGGCGTCTACAACATGCCGCTGCCCGGCGGCGCGGACGTCGGCGACCGGCCGTACGAGGTGAAGGTCCAGTTCAAGGACGTGCTCGACCTGGTGCCGCAGGCCGGGGTGAAGGTCAACGACGTGCCGGTCGGCCGGGTCGACCGGATCGACCTCGGCGCGGACGGCTGGACCGCCGAGGTGACCGTGCTGGTCAACGGCGACGTGAAGCTGCCGGGCAACGCGGTCGCCCGGCTGCGCCAGTCCGCGCTGCTCGGCGAGAAGTACGTCGAGCTGGCCGGTCCCGCCGAGGGGCGCGAGGAGGGCGCTCTCACCGGCGGTTCGGTCATCCCGGTCGAGCGGACCAACCGCAACCCCGAGGTCGAAGAGGTCTTCGGCGCGCTGTCCATGCTGCTCAACGGCGGTGGCATCGCCCAGCTCCAGGACATCAGCCGCGAGCTGAACGCGGCCCTGGAGGGCAACGAGCCGCAGATCCGATCGCTGCTGCACAACCTGAACGAGCTGGTCGGCGACCTCGACGCGCACAAGGGCGAGATCACCCGCGCGCTGGACGGCCTCAACCGGCTCGGCGGCACGCTCAACGCCCAGCGCGAGCAGATCACCGGCGTGCTGGACGGGCTCGAACCGGGCCTGAAGGTGCTCAGCGAGCAGCGCACCCAGCTGGTCACGCTGCTGCAGTCGCTGGACGCGCTGTCCGACGTCGCGGTGGACACGGTGAACAAGTCCAAGGACGACCTCGTGGCCGACCTGAAGGCGTTGACGCCGACGCTGCAGAAGCTCGCCGAGGCGGGCACGAACCTGCCCAACGGCTTCGAGCTGCTGCTGACCTACCCGTTCCCGGACTCGGCGGTGGACGCCATCAAGGGCGACTACACGAACCTCTACGCCGACATCGACCTGAACCTGGGCACGATCGTGGACAACCTGGGCCGGTCGCGGCAGTCGCCGCTGCCGAGCCTGCCCGGGCTGCCCGGCGTCGACGGCAACGCGCCGTCCCTGCCGCTGCCCCTGCCGAACCTGCCGCTGCCCGGTGTGTCGGGCCAGTCGGGGCTCGGCGACCTGCTCGGCGGACTGCTCGGAGGTGGGCGGTGATCCCCGGTCGGATCAAGCTCCAGATCGGCGCGTTCGTGCTGATCGCGCTGGTCGGCGTGAGCTACGTCGGCGCGCGGTACGTCGGGCTCGGCCGCGTGTTCGGCGCGTCCGGGTACGTGGTGACGATGCAGCTGGCCGAGTCCGGCGGCGTGTTCACCAACGCCGAGGTGACCTACCGCGGCGTCGCCGTCGGCCGGGTCGGGCAGATGCGGCTGACCGCGGACGGGCTGGAGGTCGACCTCGACATCGACCCGAGCGCCCCGTCGATCCCGGCCGACCTGGAGGCCGTGGTCGCCAACCGGTCCGCCGTGGGCGAGCAGTTCGTCGACCTGCGCCCGCGCGGCGAGGACGGGCCGTACCTGGCGGACGGGTCGGTCATCCCGCGGTCGGCCACCAGGACGCCGCCGCCGGTGGACACCCTGCTGACCAACCTCGACGCGTTCGCCAAGTCGGTGCCGACCGAGTCGCTGCGGACCGTGGTGGACGAGCTGGACCTGGCGTTCAACGGCACCGGGCCGGACCTCCAGGTGCTGCTGGACAACACGAAGGTGTTCACCCAGGCGGCGACGGAGCACCTGCCGCAGACCAAGGCGCTGATCGACAGCGGGTTGGTGGTGCTGAACACGCAGGCCACGCAGGGCGGCGCGATCAAGTCGTTCTCGGCGGACCTGCGGTCGCTCGCCGAGCAGCTGAAGAACTCCGACGCCGACCTCCGCCGGCTCATCGGCGTCTCGCCGCAGGCCGCGGAGCAGGTGTCGGCGCTGCTGCGGGAGACCGGGCCCAACCTGGGCGTGGTGCTGGCCAACCTGCTGACCACGGGGAACATCCTGGTCACGCGCCTGAACGGGCTGGAGCAGATCGCCGTCACCTACCCGATCATCGTCGGGGGCGGCTTCACCGTGGCCAAGGGCGACGGCACGGGCGCGCACTTCGGGCTGGCCCTGAACGTGTTCGACCCGCCGCCGTGCACGGTCGGTTACGACAGCACCACGATCCGGCAGGGCACCGACACCACCCCGGCCGAGTTCAACACGCAGGCCTACTGCGCGTTGGCCCGCGGCAGCGCCACCGGCGTGCGCGGCGCCCAGAACGCGCCTTACGGTGGGCTCCCGGTCACGACGCCGACCGGCGACGAGACCTCGCAGCCGGGTCGGGAGCCGACCGCGGGCGAGACCGCGGCCGAGGCGCCGCTGCTGACCAGCCTGGGGCAGTTGCTCGGTCTGCCGGGCTGAGGAGAGGGACGGATGGACGTTCGACGTTGGACGCTGCCGATCGCGGCCGTGCTCGCGGTCCTGGCCGCCGGCTACGCGGTGTGGGCCGGGGTGTCGTGGTGGAGCGCGTCGTCGAGCGACTCGGTGGCGTTCTCGCGCGAGCGGGACGAGGTGCTGCGGGTCGGGCAGGTCGGGATCGCGAACTTCACCACCCTCGACTACAAGAAGGTGGACGAGGACCTCGACCGGTGGCTGGACTCGTCCACGGGCGAGTTGCGCTCCGAGATCGAGGACGGCCGGGCCGAGCGGAAGAAGCAGATCGAGGACGCCAAGACGGTGACCGTGAGCCGGGTGCTGGACGCGGCCGTCACCGAGCTCGACGCACGGGCCGGGAAGGCGCACCTCATCGCGGTCGTGGAGACCACGGTGACGCCGGAGGGCGGGCAGGCGGTGAAGAAGGTCAACCGGTACCAGACGGACCTGGCCCGCACCGACGCCGGTTGGAAGCTCAGCGCGCTGGGGCCAGTCGCGGCCGGCGGCGCGTGAACCGAGGAGATGACGTCAGTGCCACCGCCCCGCCGCCGCCCGGTCCCGACCACGCCGACCACCCGGCCTCGCGTCGCCGGCCTGCGCAAACGCCCTGAGCCGACCGCCGCACCGGACGCCGAGGCGAACGGCGTCGACACCGGGGCCGCACCGGCCGAGGACACGCGCCCCGAGGGCGAGGCCGCCGAGCCGACCGCCGCCGATCGCGCCGAGACCCTGCCCTCCGACCGCGACGTCATGCGTCCGGCCGAGGTCACGGGCCTGATCGAGCCCCGCGAGGACGACCAGGACGACGAGGACGAGGCCACCGAGCCCGCGCCTCGCCCCCGCCCCACCGGCCGCCGCAAGCGCACCGGCGAGGCCGTCGCGCCCAGCGTCCTGACCGAGCCCGACGCGCGGCACTCGAAGTCCGAGTCCGACGAGTCGGCGGCCCGGGACGACGAGCCCGAGGACCGCTCGACCCGCCTCGGCGGGTCCGGCCCGACCCTGCCGATCGCCCTGGTCGTGCTGGCCGCGCTGCTGGTCGCCCTGGGCGTGTGGTTCCAGGACCAGGCGGGCGAGGTCCGCTACAACCAGGCCCTGGTCGACAGCGGTGGCACGACCGAGGTCGCCGGCCAGGCGCGCGAGGCGGTCGAGAAGGCGTTCTCCTACAACTACGCCGACGTCTCGGCCACCGAGAAGGCCGCCAACGAGCTGCTGGTCGGCAAGGCCAAGTGCCAGTACAACGCGATCTTCGGCCCGGTGCGCACGCTCGCGCCCGAGCAGAAGCTCGTGGTCACGGTGAAGGCCGTGTCCAGCGGCGTGACCACGCTCGACGGCGACCGCGCCACCGTGCTGCTGTTCCTCGACCAGGTCACCACCCGCACGACCGACAACCAGAGCGGCGGCGGCATCGCGATGATGCGGGTCGGCGCGCAGAAGGTCGACGACCGGTGGAAGGTCGACAACATGGAGATGTTCGGCCAGAGCGGCGACCAGGCGGCCGAAACCGCCAAGTGCTGACCGGGCGACGGCCGGACGGCCTCGCGGGACGTCCACTCAGGACTGCGAACCCGGTTTCATGCCCCAACACAAGGTGATCTGAGTCACACTTTTCGGTCGGTGACCGAACGAAATCGCCACGGTCTCCCTTCGGGGTCTGAACGCCCGTGAAAGGTCACGGTTGCTCACGTCCATGTATTTTCGCAGGTCACAGCGGTAACTCCGCGTTATCGCGCCTTGCGCCAGTGGAGTGATCGCCGCGTGGCATCTTGACTGTGGGCGTCGGCGGGGTCACTCTGTCGGTGAGCACGAGAAAGGTCCTTCCAGGTGCCTCTCGACAGTTGCCGCGCGCGTGGCTAGACTGCTCCTTTGCGCTGCCCTCTTTCCGTTTGCCCTTCGCCGAGAGCTGGATTGCCGGGCATCGCCGCACCCTTGACAGCCGTGCCAGTTCCGCTGACTGGCCAGCTACCTGTCCCTGGAAGGACGCATCTTGGCGATCTCTCGCGCGACCAAGGCCACTGCTGCGACCAACTCCACGTCGGGGATTCCCGGAGCGCCGAAGCGAGTCTCTTTCGCGAAGATCCACGAACCGCTTCAGACGCCCAACCTGCTCGACCTGCAGATCCAGTCGTTCGAATGGCTCACCGGCGACGAGGCGTGGTTCCAGCGCCGCGTCGACGAAGGTGACGAGGCGCCGACGGGCGGCCTCGAGGAGGTCTTGAACGAGATCTCCCCGATCGAGGACTTCTCCGGCTCGATGTCGCTCTCCTTCTCCGACCCGCGCTTCGACGAGGTCAAGGCCTCGACCGAGGAGTGCAAGGACAAGGACATGACGTACGCCGCCCCGTTGTTCGTCACGGCGGAGTTCACCAACCACACCACCGGCGAGATCAAGAGCCAGACGGTGTTCATGGGTGACTTCCCGATGATGACCGACAAGGGCACGTTCATCATCAACGGCACCGAGCGGGTCGTGGTTTCCCAGCTCGTCCGCTCGCCGGGTGTCTACTACGACACCGCGATCGACAAGACGACCGACAAGGACGTCTTCAGCGTCAAGATCATCCCGTCCCGGGGTGCCTGGCTGGAGTTCGACGTGGACAAGCGCGACACCGTCGGTGTCCGCATCGACCGCAAGCGCCGCCAGCCGGTGACCGTGCTGCTGAAGGCGCTGGGTTGGACCACCGAGCAGATCCGCGAGCGCTTCTCGTTCAGCGAGACGCTGCTGACGACGCTGGAGAAGGACCACACCGCGGGTACCGACGAGGCGTTGCTCGACATCTACCGCAAGCTGCGTCCGGGCGAGCCGCCGACGAAGGAGTCCGCGCAGGCGCTGCTGGAGAACCTGTTCTTCAAGGACAAGCGCTACGACCTGGCGAAGGTCGGCCGGTACAAGATCAACAAGAAGCTGGGCCTGGCCACCCCGATCTCCACGGGCGTGCTGACCGAGGACGACATCGTCACCACGATCGAGTACCTGGTCCGCCTGCACGCCGGTGAGACGACGATGCAGCCCGGCGACACCGAGGTGCCCGTCGAGGTCGACGACATCGACCACTTCGGCAACCGCCGCCTGCGCACCGTCGGCGAGCTGATCCAGAACCAGATCCGGGTCGGCCTCTCCCGCATGGAGCGCGTCGTCCGCGAGCGCATGACGACCCAGGACGTCGAGGCCATCACGCCGCAGACCCTGATCAACATCCGCCCGGTGGTGGCTGCGATCAAGGAGTTCTTCGGCACGTCCCAGCTGTCGCAGTTCATGGACCAGACGAACCCGCTCGCGGGCCTGACCCACAAGCGCCGCCTGTCGGCGCTGGGCCCGGGTGGTCTGTCCCGTGAGCGCGCCGGCATGGAGGTCCGCGACGTCCACCCGTCGCACTACGGCCGCATGTGCCCGATCGAGACGCCGGAAGGCCCGAACATCGGCCTGATCGGCTCGCTGTCCTCCTACGGGCGGGTCAACCCGTTCGGCTTCATCGAGACGCCGTACCGCAAGGTCGTCGACGGCCGGGTCACCGACCAGATCGACTACCTGACGGCCGACGAAGAGGACCGCTACGTCAAGGCGCAGGCGAACGCCAAGATCGACGACGAGGGCAACTTCCTCGAGGACAAGGTCCTGGTCCGCAAGAAGGGCGGCGAGGTCGAGCAGATCGACCCGGCCGACGTGGACTACATGGACGTCTCGCCGCGGCAGATGGTGTCGGCCGCGACCGCGATGATCCCGTTCCTCGAGCACGACGACGCGAACCGCGCCCTGATGGGCGCGAACATGCAGCGCCAGGCGGTGCCGCTGCTGCGCAGCGAGTCCCCGCTGGTCGGCACCGGCATGGAGCTGCGCGCCGCGGTCGACGCCGGTGACGTCGTGGTGGCCAAGAAGACCGGTGTGGTCGAGGAGATCTCCGCCGACTACGTCACGGTCATGGCCGACGACGGCTCGCGGCAGACCTACGGCCTGCACAAGTTCCGCCGGTCCAACCAGGGCACGTGCATCAACCAGAAGCCCATCGTGAACGAGGGCGACCGGGTGCACGAGGGCCAGGTGCTGGCCGACGGCCCGTGCACCGAGAACGGCGAGATGGCGCTGGGCAAGAACCTGCTCGTCGCGATCATGCCGTGGGAGGGCCACAACTACGAGGACGCGATCATCCTGTCGCAGCGCCTCGTGCAGGACGACGTCCTGACCTCGATCCACATCGAGGAGCACGAGATCGACGCGCGGGACACCAAGCTGGGCGCCGAGGAGATCACCCGGGACATCCCGAACGTCTCCGAGGAGGTCCTGGCCGACCTCGACGAGCGCGGCATCATCCGCATCGGCGCCGAGGTCCAGCCCGGCGACATCCTGGTCGGCAAGGTCACGCCCAAGGGCGAGACCGAGCTGACCCCGGAGGAGCGCCTGCTCCGCGCGATCTTCGGCGAGAAGGCGCGCGAGGTGCGCGACACGTCGCTGAAGGTGCCGCACGGCGAGTACGGCAAGGTCATCGGCATCCGCGTGTTCAGCCGCGAGGACGACGACGAGCTGCCCCCCGGCGTGAACGAGCTGGTCCGCGTCTACGTGGCCCAGAAGCGCAAGATCCAGGACGGCGACAAGCTCGCCGGCCGCCACGGCAACAAGGGCGTCATCGGCAAGATCCTCCCGGTCGAGGACATGCCGTTCCTCGAGGACGGCACCCCGGTCGACATCGTGCTGAACACGCACGGCGTGCCGCGTCGTATGAACATCGGCCAGGTGCTGGAGACCCACCTCGGGTGGATCGCCAAGCAGGGCTGGAGCATCAACGGCGACCCGGACTGGGCGAAGAACCTGCCGGCGGAGCTGTACGACGTCGAGCCCGGCACCAAGACCGCCACGCCCGTCTTCGACGGCGCCAAGGAGGACGAGATCACGGGCCTGCTCGGCTCGACGATCCCGAACCGCGACGGCGAGCGGATGGTCAAGGAGAACGGCAAGGCGGTGCTCCTGGACGGGCGCAGCGGCGAGCCGTACCCCTTCCCGGTGTCCGTCGGCTACATGTACATCCTGAAGCTGCTGCACCTGGTCGACGACAAGATCCACGCCCGCTCGACCGGCCCGTACTCGATGATCACGCAGCAGCCGCTGGGTGGTAAGGCGCAGTTCGGTGGTCAGCGGTTCGGTGAGATGGAGTGCTGGGCGATGCAGGCGTACGGCGCCGCGTACACGCTCCAGGAACTGCTCACGATCAAGTCCGACGACGTGCTCGGCCGCGTGAAGGTCTACGAGGCCATCGTCAAGGGCGAGAACATCCCGGAGCCGGGTATCCCGGAGTCCTTCAAGGTGCTGCTCAAGGAGCTCCAGTCGCTGTGCCTCAACGTCGAGGTGCTGTCCTCGGACGGCGCCGCGATCGAGATGCGCGACGGCGACGACGAAGACCTCGAACGCGCTGCGGCCAACCTCGGCATCAACCTGTCGAGGACCGAGTCGCCGTCCGTGGACGACGTCGTCAACTGACGCTCGCCGTCATCCGGGGGGATGCCTCCCGCGTCCCCCCGGATGACCAAGCCACCAGCACCCCAAGCAGCACCGAACCAAAAAGGGGAAGAGAGTAGACGTGCTCGACGTCAACTTCTTCGATGAGCTTCGCATCGGTCTCGCGACCGCGGACGACATCCGCCAGTGGTCCTTCGGCGAGGTCAAGAAGCCCGAGACCATCAACTACCGCACGCTCAAGCCGGAGAAGGACGGCTTGTTCTGCGAGAAGATCTTCGGTCCCACCCGGGACTGGGAGTGCTACTGCGGCAAGTACAAGCGCGTCCGCTTCAAGGGCATCATCTGCGAGCGCTGCGGCGTCGAGGTGACCCGCGCCAAGGTGCGCCGCGAGCGGATGGGCCACATCGAACTGGCCGCGCCCGTCACGCACATCTGGTACTTCAAGGGCGTCCCCAGCCGGTTGGGCTACCTGCTCGACCTGGCACCCAAGGACCTCGAGAAGATCATCTACTTCGCGGCCTACGTCATCGTGGGCGTGAACACCGAGCTGCGCCACAACGACCTGCCCACGCTCGAGAACGAGATGCAGGTCGAGCGCAAGCGGGTCGAGAACCGGCGTGACGCCGACGTCGAGGCCCGGGCGCAGAAGCTGGAAGCCGACCTGGCCGAGCTGGAGGCGGAGGGCGCCAAGTCCGACGTCCGCCGCAAGGTCAAGGAGGGCGGCGAGCGCGAGATGCGCCAGCTCCGCGACCGCGCCCAGCGCGAGCTGGACCGGCTCGACGAGATCTGGTCCACCTTCACCAAGCTCGAGCGCGCCCAGCTGATCGCGGACGAGCTGCTCTACCGCGAGCTGTACGACCGCTACGGCGACTACTTCACCGGCGCCATGGGCGCGGAGGCCATCCAGCGGCTGCTGGGTGACTACGACGTCGACGCCGAGGCCGACGTGCTGCGCGAGACCATCCGCAGCGGCAAGGGCCAGAAGAAGCTGCGCGCCCTCAAGCGGTTGAAGGTCGTGGCCGCCTTCCAGGCGACCCGCAACAACCCGCAGGGCATGGTGCTGGACTGCGTCCCGGTCATCCCGCCGGACCTGCGCCCGATGGTGCAGCTCGACGGTGGCCGCTTCGCCACGTCCGACCTGAACGACCTGTACCGCCGCGTCATCAACCGCAACAACCGCCTCAAGCGACTGATCGACCTCGGCGCGCCCGAGATCATCGTCAACAACGAGAAGCGGATGCTGCAGGAGGCCGTCGACGCGCTGTTCGACAACGGCCGCCGCGGCCGGCCGGTGACGGGCCCGGGCAACCGGCCGCTCAAGTCGCTGTCCGACCTGCTCAAGGGCAAGCAGGGCCGGTTCCGCCAGAACCTGCTCGGCAAGCGCGTCGACTACTCGGGCCGTTCGGTCATCGTGGTCGGCCCGCAGCTGAAGCTGCACCAGTGCGGCCTGCCCAAGCAGATGGCGCTCGAGCTGTTCAAGCCGTTCGTGATGAAGCGGCTGGTCGACCTCAACCACGCGCAGAACATCAAGTCCGCCAAGCGGATGGTGGAGCGCGCGCGCCCCGCCGTGTGGGACGTGCTGGAAGAGGTCATCACCGAGCACCCCGTGCTGCTCAACCGCGCGCCCACGCTGCACCGGCTGGGCATCCAGGCCTTCGAGCCGCAGCTGGTCGAGGGCAAGGCCATCCAGCTGCACCCGCTGGTCTGCGAGGCGTTCAACGCCGACTTCGACGGTGACCAGATGGCGGTCCACCTGCCGCTGTCCGCCGAGGCGCAGGCCGAGGCGCGCGTGCTGATGCTGTCGTCGAACAACATCCTCTCGCCCGCGTCGGGCAAGCCGCTGGCCATGCCGCGTCTGGACATGGTGACCGGCCTGTACCACCTGACCCGGCACAAGAAGGGTGACCTCGGCGAAGGCCAGGCCTACTCCTCGGCCGCCGAGGCGCTGATGGCGTTCGACCGCAAGGTCCTGGGCCTGCAGGCCATGGTCAAGATCCGGATCACGGACAAGAACCCGCCGAAGGGCCAGGAGCCGGAGGGCTGGGAGCCCGGTCAGGCGTGGCTGGCCGAGACCACCCTCGGTCGCGTGCTGTTCAACGAGGTCCTGCCGGCGGACTACCCGTTCATCAACGACGTCATGCCGAAGAAGCGGCAGGCGACGATCATCAACGACCTCGCCGAGCGGTACCCGATGGTCACCGTCGCCCGGACGCTGGACAAGCTGAAGGACGCCGGCTTCTACTGGGCCACCCGGTCGGGCGTCACGGTCGCGATCTCCGACGTGCTCGTGCCGGCTGCCAAGCAGGGCATCCTGGACGAGTACGAGAAGCTCGCGGACGCGGTCGAGAAGCGCTACCAGCGCGGTCAGCTCTCCCACACGGAGCGCAACAACGAGCTGGTCAAGGTGTGGACCAAGGCAACCGAAGAGGTCGCCGAGGTCATGGAGGCCAACTTCCCCGAGGACAACTCGATCCGCATGATCGTGATGTCGGGCGCGGCGGGCAACATGACCCAGGTCCGGTCGCTCGCGGGTATGCGTGGTCTGGTGACCAACCCGAAGGGCGAGTACATCCCGCGGCCGATCAAGAGCTCGTTCCGCGAGGGCTTGTCGGTGCTGGAGTACTTCATCGCCACGCACGGCGCCCGCAAGGGTCTGGCCGACACCGCGCTGCGCACCGCCGACTCGGGTTACCTGACCCGTCGTCTGGTGGACGTGTCGCAGGACGTCATCATCCGCGAGGTCGACTGCGGCACCACGCGCGGCGTGAACATGACGGTCGGCGAGCGGCTGGGCGACAAGGTCGTGCTGGCCGAGTTCGCGCAGACCAGCGTGTACGCGCGGACCATCGCCGAGGACATCACCGACGCCGATGGCAACATCGTGCTCAACCGCGGTGACGACCTGGGCGACCCGGCGCTGGCGACGCTCGTCGAGGCGGGCGTGACCAGGGTCAAGGTCCGCTCGGTGCTGACCTGCGAGTCCGCGGTCGGTGTGTGCGCGTCCTGCTACGGCCGTTCGATGGCGACCGGCAAGCTGGTCGACGTCGGCGAGGCCGTCGGCATCGTCGCCGCGCAGTCCATCGGTGAGCCCGGCACGCAGCTGACCATGCGCACGTTCCACCAGGGCGGTGTGGCCGGTGACGACATCACCACCGGTCTGCCCCGTGTGCAGGAGCTGTTCGAGGCTCGCGTGCCGAAGGGCAAGGCGCCCATCGCGGACGTCGACGGCCGGGTGCGCATCGAGGACGGCGACCGGTTCTGGAAGATCACCCTCATCCCGGACGACGGGTCCGAGGAGATCCTCTTCGAGAAGCTGTCCAAGCGTCAGCGGCTCGCGAACACGGCCACCGGCCCGTTGCAGGACGGCGACCACGTCGGCGTCGGCCAGCAGCTGCTGGAGGGCACGCCCGACCCGCACGAGGTGCTGCGCGTGATGGGCCCGCGTGAGGCCCAGCTGCACCTGGTCGGCGAGGTCCAGAAGGTCTACCGGGCCCAGGGCGTGGCGATCCACGACAAGCACATCGAGGTCATCGTCCGGCAGATGCTGCGCCGGGTGACGATCATCGACTCGGGTGCGACCGAGTTCCTGCCGGGCTCGCTGGTCGAGCGCGCGGAGTTCGAGTCGGGCAACCGGGCCGTGGTGGCCGAGGGTGGCGAGCCCGCCGCCGGCCGTCCGGTGCTGATGGGTATCACGAAGGCATCGCTGGCCACGGACTCGTGGCTGTCGGCGGCCTCCTTCCAGGAGACGACGAGGGTCTTGACGGACGCCGCCATCAACGGGCGTTCGGACAAGCTCATCGGCCTGAAGGAGAACGTGATCATCGGCAAGCTGATCCCGGCCGGCACCGGCATCAACCGGTACCGGAACATCCAGGTGCAGCCGACCGAGGAAGCGCGTGCGGCGGCGTACGCCATCCCGAGCTACGACGACGGCTACTACACGCCGGACGTCTTCGGCACGGGCACGGGCGCCGCGGTCCCGCTGGACGACTACGACTTCGGCCGCGACTACCGCTGAAGCAGCCAGTCGACTGAAAGGCCCCCGGAGCCTCCCGCTCCGGGGGCCTTTCCGCGCGTGTCGAACGCTCAGGTGTCGAACGTTCAGGTACCCCGAGTTCAACGCTCGGACGCGTGGTGGGGCACTGCACAGACCGGCCTGCGCGTCTTGAGCGCGGAACTCACGGGTCCTGAGCGTTCGACACGCGCGCGGCTCAGGTGGGGCGGCGGCGGGATTTGGCCAGGGAGCGGGCGCGGGCGACCAGGTCGTCCACGAGGTCCGAGTCCGCGACCGGGGGTGCCAGGTCGGAGCAGCACGGTGGCTTGGTGCGCTTCTCGGTCAGCTTCGGGCGGACGCCGGCCAGTTCGTACAGCGTTTCGTAGAGGTCGCGGCCGGGGTCGTCGTCGTGCGGGCCGACGAGCAGGATCCACGCCGTGCGCGGCGAGGGGAAAGCGACGACCACGCGGTCGGCGCCGCGCAGGTGCTTCACGCACAGGCGTGGCAGCGGTTCGGGGCCGGTGACGCGGTAGCCGAGCGCCAGGCAGCCGCTGTGGGCCAGTTCGTCCAGGAACCTGTCGTAGGCGACCCTGGCGGCGCCGCGCAGGCCGGCGGCCTGGCCGGCCGCGACGGGCGTTTCGACGACGGTGATCAGCGAACTACGCGTCCTTCGCCGCGGTGCAGCTGCTCCAGGCTGGTGACGAGGTCGTCGCGGTCGAGCAGCGCCGCGTCGCTCAACCGCCGGTGCACCTCGTCCAGCAACGCGCGGTTCTTGCCCGCCCGCCTCAGGTCCGACACGACGTGCAGCACCTCGTGCAGCCGCACGGCGTCCAACAACATCCGGGGCTCCTGGCTGTGGATCGCGAGCACGCCCTCGCGCGCCCACGCCTTGACCGTCTTCTCGGTCAGCTCCAGCAGCTCACCGGCCACCACCGGCCGCACCGGCGGGGCCTTGCGCAGGGCCTTCGCCACCACGCCGTGCAGCTTTCGCCGCCGCTCGTCGTCCTCCGACAAGCTCGACGCGACCTCTTCGATCTCCTCGATCTGGTCGAACAGGTCGCGGATCTGCGCAGCCTCCGTGGCGACGGACATGACGGGACCTCCTCGGGTCACTACCGATTATCACCCTGTTTTCCGGTAGTGACAACGGTGGCCCCGCACCATCGGCGCGGGGCCACCACCACGAGGATCAGGACGAGAAGAACAACCCGCCCAGGCCACGGTGCTTCCGGTGCCCGTAGTGGCCACCACCGCCGTAGCCCCAGCCCGGCTGCGGGGCCGGCTGCTGGACGTAGTGGACCTGAGCGGGCTGCGGCGCGACGGGCGGCGGGGGCGGGGGAGCCATCTGCTGCTCGAGCCGGGTGATGGCCTCCAGCTCGCCGTAGTCGAGGAAGACCCCGCGGCAGCCATCACACTGCTCGATGTGCACGCCCATGCGGTCGAAGGTGCGCATGTTCGCATGACACTTGGGACACTGCATCGTGTGAGCCTCCTGCTCTTGACGCGATGGTCCCGATATTAGCCGCGCCGAATGGGTTCGTGTGTCGACACGATCCGCGCGCACGCGTCGATCAGCGCTTCTTGAGCGTCGTTCAACTCCGTCCCGTCGCGCTCCGCAGCGGAAAGGGCACGGGCCGCCATCTGCACGACCAGTGCGCGCGCGGGCGCCTCCAGCACCGACCACGGGTCGTCCCGCGGCACGCCGGCGCCACCCGCGTCCAGGTACGCCCCGAGCAGCCGCCCCCACGCGTCGGCGTCGAGCACGCCCGCCGCGTGCAGCGCGGCCGGCCGTGCCAGATCCCACGCCGGATCACCCACGCCGAGGTCGTCCACGTCGATGAGCCGGTACCCGTCCCGCCACACCAGCTGGCCGAGGTGCCAGTCGCCGTGGATGAGCGTGACGCCGCCGTCGCCGAACTCCGGCAACGTCGCGAACGCCCGCCGCACCAGGTCGGCCGCCGGTGTGGCGAGGGTCAGCTCGCGCACCGCCCGTTCCATCCGGGGCCGGGCGCCGGCCAGGGGCACGGGCGGCGCGAAGTCAGCCGCGGTGAACCGGTGCAGCGCGGCCAGCATCCGCCCCGCCGCCTCCATGGGCAGGTCCTCGGGCTCGCTCTGGGGCACCGGCGTGCCCATCGGCCACGCCGTCACGGCCCGCCCCAGCACGACCGCGGGCGCCGAGCGCGGCGCGAGCAGGAGCTCGCCCAGCCGCGGGTCGGCCGCCAGCCGGAGCCGCTCGGTGAGCACGGCCAGGTCCGTGCCCCGCTCGTGCGCCTTGAGCACCACGTCCGCGACCCGGACCACCACCACGTCGCCGCGCACCGCGAGCACCTCGGGCGAGGCGTCGGCCGCCACCAGCGCGGCCATGCCCGCGATGAGTTCGGAGTTCACCCGACCAGTGTGACCGGCCGCCGGCCCGGCCCCGGCCACAGTCGCGACAGGCGCACTTCCACCCGAACGAGTGAATGGGTGGCCACTCCGACCTGCGCCCTCCGCCTATTCATGTTCTGATAACCCGTGAGTCGCTCCTCGGTCCCGCGGCCGGTCCCTTCGAGCGAACGGTTGCGAGAACCGTCACAAAACCACCCCCGAACTTGATCGGCGGGCGGCGCGCGTCCGCCCGACCAGGCGCGGCAGCGGATCCGTTTTGACCCGTGGGAACCAGGCGGGGTATCTTTGGTACTCGTGCCCGACCCATGTCGGGCCGCTCCGCGTGCCTACGCGCCAGTGGTGCTGGAAAGCCGGCCGCGGTGACCTCCACGCGTAGGGGCATCCTGGGATGTCGCCTGCGGACCTGGGGCGCTGTGTAGCACTTTCGGTACTGCCGAGAGCGGCGACACGCCCGACCTCGGGTGCAGAGAGGGACCAAGTAAACAGGGCTCGTCGCCCACGCGGCGGGCACGTAAAGGGAAGAAGCAGCCGGCGTATGCCAACGATCCAGCAGCTGGTCCGCAAGGGCCGGCAGGACAAGGTCGCCAAGCAGAAGACCGCGGCGCTCAAGGGCAGCCCGCAGCGGCGCGGTGTGTGCACCCGCGTCTACACGACCACGCCCAAGAAGCCGAACTCGGCGCTGCGCAAGGTCGCCCGCGTGAAGCTCACGAGCGGTATCGAGGTCACGGCTTACATCCCCGGTGAGGGCCACAACCTGCAGGAGCACTCGATGGTGCTCGTGCGCGGCGGTCGTGTGAAGGACCTCCCCGGTGTCCGCTACAAGATCATCCGCGGTTCGCTCGACACGCAGGGCGTGAAGAACCGCAAGCAGGCTCGCAGCCGGTACGGCGCGAAGAAGGAGAAGAGCTGATGCCCCGCAAGGGACCGGCCCCGAAGCGGCCGCTGATCTCCGACCCGGTCTACAGCTCTCCGCTGGTGACCCAGCTCATCAACAAGGTGCTGGTCGACGGCAAGCGCTCCGTGGCCGAGCGGATCGTGTACGGCGCCCTCGAAGGCGCCCGCGACAAGACGGGCACCGACCCGGTGGTGACGCTCAAGCGCGCCCTGGACAACGTCAAGCCCGCGCTCGAGGTGAAGTCCCGCCGCGTCGGTGGCGCCACCTACCAGGTGCCGGTCGAGGTGAAGCCGGGCCGCTCGACCACGCTCGCGCTGCGCTGGCTGATCACCTTCTCCCGGCAGCGCCGTGAGAAGACCATGATCGAGCGCCTGATGAACGAGCTGCTCGACGCGAGCAACGGCCTGGGCGCGAGCGTCAAGCGCCGCGAGGACACGCACAAGATGGCCGAGTCGAACAAGGCCTTCGCCCACTACCGCTGGTGACGTGACGCCAGGCGGGCAGCCCGAGCCGCCCGCCTGGCGCCTCCCAGCCCTAGTGAGCCTGCTACCAGCTAGCTCAAGACAGGGGAAGACACCCGTGGCACAGGACGTGCTCACCGACCTGGCCAAGGTCCGCAACATCGGGATCATGGCCCACATCGACGCGGGCAAGACCACGACGACCGAGCGGATCCTGTTCTACACCGGGATCAGCTACAAGATCGGCGAGGTCCACGACGGCGCCGCGGTGATGGACTGGATGGAGCAGGAGCAGGAGCGCGGCATCACGATCACGTCGGCCGCGACGACCTGCTTCTGGAAGAACCACCAGATCAACATCATCGACACGCCGGGCCACGTCGACTTCACCGTCGAGGTGGAGCGCAACCTCCGCGTCCTCGACGGTGCCGTTGCCGTGTTCGACGGCAAGGAAGGCGTCGAGCCCCAGTCCGAGCAGGTCTGGCGCCAGGCGACCAAGTACGACGTCCCGCGCATCTGCTTCGTCAACAAGATGGACAAGCTCGGCGCGGACTTCTACTTCACCGTGAAGACCATCCAGGACCGCCTGGGCGCGAAGCCGCTGCCGATCCAGCTCCCGATCGGGTCGGAGAGCGACTTCATCGGCGTCATCGACCTGGTCGAGATGCGCGCGCTGACCTGGCGCGGCGAGGTCCAGAAGGGTGAGGACTACACGGTCGAGGAGATCCCGGCCGACCTCGCCGAGAAGGCCGCCGAGTACCGCGAGCAGCTGATCGAGGCCGTCGCCGAGACCGACGACGCCCTGATGGAGGCCTACCTCGGCGGCGAGGAGTTCACCGTCGAGCAGATCAAGGCGGGCATCCGCGCGATCGTCAAGAACCGCGCCGGGTACCCGGTGCTGTGCGGCTCGGCGTTCAAGAACAAGGGCGTCCAGCCCATGCTCGACGCGGTGATCGACTACCTGCCGGCCCCGCTGGACCTCCCGCCGGTCGAGGGCACGCTGCAGGACGGCGAGACGCCGGCCTTCCGCGCGCCGAAGACCGACGAGCCGTTCGCCGCGCTCGCGTTCAAGATCGCCGCGCACCCGTTCTTCGGCAAGCTCACCTACATCCGGGTCTACTCGGGCAAGGTGGCCTCCGGCACCCAGGTCATCAACTCGACCAAGGACCGCAAGGAGCGCATCGGGAAGATCTTCCAGATGCACGCCAACAAGGAGAACCCGGTCGAAGAGGCCATGGCGGGCCACATCTACGCCGTCATCGGCCTGAAGGACACCACCACCGGTGAGACGCTCTGCGACCCGCAGGCGCCCATCGTGCTGGAGTCGATGACCTTCCCCGAGCCGGTCATCCAGGTGGCGATCGAGCCGAAGACGAAGGCCGACCAGGAGAAGCTGGGCACCGCGATCCAGAAGCTGGCCGAGGAGGACCCGACGTTCCGGGTCAACCTGGACCAGGAGACCGGCCAGACGATCATCGCCGGCATGGGCGAGCTCCACCTGGACATCCTGGTGGACCGCATGCGCCGCGAGTTCAAGGTCGAGGCCAACATCGGCAAGCCGCAGGTGGCGTACCGGGAGACGATCCGCCGCAAGGTGGAGAAGTACTCCTACACCCACAAGAAGCAGACCGGTGGTTCCGGCCAGTTCGCGAAGGTCCTCATCGACCTGGAGCCGCTGGAGAAGACCGAGGACGGCGCTCTCTACGAGTTCGTCAACGCGGTCACCGGTGGTCGCATCCCCCGGGAGTACATCCCGTCGGTGGACGCGGGCGCCCAGGACGCGATGCAGTACGGCGTGCTGGCGGGTTACCCGCTGGTGGGCGTCAAGCTGACGCTGGTCGACGGCGCCTACCACGAGGTCGACTCGTCGGAGATGGCGTTCAAGATCGCGGGCTCCATGGCGCTCAAGGAAGCCGCTCGCCAGGCGAGCCCGGCGATCCTCGAGCCGTTGATGGCGGTCGAGGTCACCACGCCCGAGGACTACATGGGCGACGTGATCGGCGACTTGAACTCCCGCCGTGGCCAGATCCAGGCCATGGAGGAGCGCAGCGGCGCCCGTGTCGTCAAGGCACTGGTCCCGCTGTCGGAGATGTTCGGGTATGTCGGCGACCTGCGGTCCAGGACCCAGGGTCGCGCGAACTACTCGATGACCTTTGACTCCTACGCCGAGGTTCCCGCGAACGTCGCGAAGGAGATCATCGCGAAGGCTACGGGCGAGTAACCCCAACCGGAGCACCGCAGCACCACGCGGGCTCTCCGGGGGGATGCCCCGGGGTCCGCACAACCGACCCTGACGTGACGCCCGGCGGGCGGCAATCCGCCCGCCGGGCTAAGCAATAGAAGTCCAGGAGGACAATCCAGTGGCGAAGGCGAAGTTCGAGCGGACGAAGCCGCACGTCAACATCGGCACCATCGGTCACATCGACCACGGCAAGACGACGCTGACCGCGGCGATCTCCAAGGTCCTGCACGACAAGTACCCGGACCTGAACCCCTTCACGCCGTTCGACCAGATCGACAAGGCGCCGGAGGAGAAGCAGCGCGGCATCACCATCTCGATCGCCCACATCGAGTACCAGACCGACAAGCGCCACTACGCGCACGTCGACTGCCCCGGTCACGCCGACTACATCAAGAACATGATCACCGGTGCGGCGCAGATGGACGGCGCCATCCTGGTGGTCGCGGCGACCGACGGCCCGATGCCGCAGACCAAGGAGCACGTGCTCCTGGCCCGCCAGGTCGGTGTGCCCTACATCGTGGTGGCCCTGAACAAGGCCGACATGGTGGACGACGAGGAGATCCTGGAGCTCGTCGAGCTCGAGGTCCGCGAGCTGCTCTCCGAGTACGAGTTCCCCGGTGACGACCTGCCGGTCGTCCGCGTCTCCGCGCTGAAGGCGCTGGAGGGCGACGCCGAGTGGGGCGAGAAGCTCATCGGCCTGATGGACGCCGTGGACGAGAACATCCCGGAGCCCGAGCGCGAGGTCGACCGGCCGTTCCTGATGCCGGTCGAGGACGTGTTCACCATCACCGGTCGTGGCACCGTGGTGACCGGCCGCATCGAGCGCGGCATCATCAAGGTCAACGAAGAGGTCGAGATCGTCGGCATCAAGGAGACCTCGAAGAAGACGACGGTCACCTCGATCGAGATGTTCAAGAAGTTCCTCGACGAGGGCCGCGCGGGCGACAACGCCGCGCTGCTGCTCCGCGGCATCAAGCGCGAGGAGGTGGAGCGCGGCATGGTGATCGTGAAGCCGGGCACCACGACCCCGCACACCGAGTTCGAGGCGCAGGTCTACATCCTGTCGAAGGACGAGGGTGGCCGCCACACGCCGTTCTTCAACAACTACCGCCCGCAGTTCTACTTCCGCACCACGGACGTGACCGGCGTCGTGACCCTCCCCGAGGGCACCGAGATGGTCATGCCGGGCGACACCACGTCGATGAGCGTGAAGCTGATCCAGCCGATCGCCATGGACGAGGGCCTGCGGTTCGCCATCCGCGAGGGTGGCCGCACCGTCGGCGCGGGCTCGGTCACCAAGATCATCAAGTGACCTGGCTCTAATTCTCACCCCCCGATTTGGTCTGCGCACCCGCGTGTGCGACCATTGACGGGTTGCTCGTCGGGGCGGCCGGTTCGAGTCTGGACTCGGCCGCCCCGTCACGAGCGGGGTTTGATCGATTTTGTGAACGTGCGAGTCAATCCCACACGTTTCGTAGTGGGACCGGTCTAAGCGTTGGGCGCGACACGCCCGACCGCGTGGACCGGGCACCGTGACACCGCTCGGTGTCAATCCTGAATAGGGGGCGGAGCGCGCCGGAGGTCCCGTGACCTCGTGCAAGGTGCCCGCACCGCAGCGGTACTAGAAGCAGAGGAACGGCAAGCCATCATGGCGGGACAGAAGATCCGCATCCGGCTCAAGGCCTACGACCACGAGGCGATCGACGCGTCCGCGCGCAAGATCGTCGAGACCGTGACGCGCACCGGCGCTCGGGTCGTCGGGCCTGTGCCGCTGCCCACTGAGAAGAACGTTTACTGCGTCATCCGCTCGCCGCACAAGTACAAGGACTCGCGCGAGCACTTCGAGATGCGCACGCACAAGCGTCTGATCGACATCCTCGACCCGACGCCGAAGACGGTGGACGCGCTCATGCGCATCGACCTGCCGGCGAGCGTCGACGTCAACATCCAGTAAGCGTTGGACGCGGCAGTGTTGATCCCATTTGGGGCGGAGAGTAACGAGACCCATGTCTGACAGGCAGGTTAAGGGCCTCCTGGGCACCAAGCTCGGCATGACTCAGGTCTTCGACGAGAACAACCGGATCGTTCCGGTGACCGTCGTCAAGGCCGAGCCGAACGTGGTCACCCAGGTTCGGACCCAGGAAATCGACGGCTACTCGGCCGTGCAGCTGGCCTTCGGCGCGATCGACCCGCGCAAGGTCAACAAGCCCGTCGCGGGCCACTACGCCAAGGCGGGCGTCACGCCCCGCCGCCACCTGGCGGAGCTGCGCACCACGGATGCGTCCGAGTACACGGTCGGCCAGGAAATCACCGCCGAGGTCTTCGAGGCCGGCGTGGTGGTCGACGTGGTCGGCACCAGCAAGGGCAAGGGCACCGCGGGTGTCATGAAGCGCCACGGGTTCAAGGGCCTCGGCGCCAGCCACGGCACCCAGCGCAAGCACCGCTCGCCGGGTTCCATCGGCGGCTGCGCCACGCCCGGCCGCGTGTTCAAGGGCCTGCGCATGGCGGGTCGGATGGGCAACGTGCGGGTGACCACCCAGAACCTCAAGGTGCACCGCGTGGACGCCGAGTCCGGCCTGCTGCTCATCAAGGGCGCCGTGCCCGGTCCCAAGGGCGGCACCGTGTTCATCAAGACCGCTGCGAAGGGTGGTGCCTGATCATGACTTCCGTTGAGATCCGCACCCCGGCGGGCAAGGCCGACGGCTCCGTCGAGCTGCCTGCCGCGATCTTCGACGCGCAGGCGAACGTGGCCCTGCTGCACCAGGTCGTCGTGGCCCAGCTGGCCGCGGCCCGCCAGGGCACGCACGCCACCAAGACCCGCGGTGAAGTCCGCGGTGGTGGCAAGAAGCCGTACCGGCAGAAGGGCACCGGCCGCGCCCGTCAGGGCTCGACCCGCGCGCCGCAGTTCGCCGGTGGTGGCGTCGTCCACGGCCCCCAGCCGCGTGACTACAGCCAGCGCACCCCCAAGAAGATGAAGGCCGCCGCCCTGCGTGGCGCCCTCTCCGACCGGGCGCGCGCCGAGCAGGTGCACGTGGTGACGAGCTTCGTCGAGGGCGACACGCCGTCGACCAAGGCCGCCCGCAAGGTGCTGGAGTCGGTGACCGAGGCTCGCCGCGTGCTGGCCGTGCTGCTGCGCACCGACGAGGTTTCGTGGGTCAGCCTGCGCAACCTGCCGCACGTGCACATCATCGCGCCGGACCAGCTCAACACCTACGACGTGCTGGTCAACGACGACGTGGTGTTCACCAAGGACGCGCTCGACGTGTTCCTGGCGAGCAAGGCCCAGCACGGGCAGGGCTCCGCCGAGGCCACCGCCGAGTCGTCCGAGGTCGACGAGGAGGCCGCGAAGTGATCCCCGACCACCGGGACATCCTGCTCGCGCCGGTCATCTCCGAGAAGTCCTACGGGCTGCTCGAGGAGAACAAGTACACCTTCGTGGTGGCTCCCGGCTCGAACAAGACCCAGATCAAGATTGCCGTGGAGAAGGTCTTCGGCGTCAAGGTCGTCAGCGTCAACACGCTCAACCGCCAGGGCAAGCGCAAGCGGACCCGGACCGGTTATGGCAAGCGCAAGGACACCAAGCGCGCCATCGTGACGCTGTCCGCCGAGAGCAAGCCGATCGAGATCTTCGGCGGCCCGGCCGCCTGATGACGACGAGGACTGCGTAGAGATGGGCATTCGCAAGTACAAGCCGACGACCCCCGGTCGTCGCGGTGCGAGCGTCTCCGACTTCGCCGAGATCACTCGGACGACGCCGGAGAAGTCGCTGATCCGCCCGCTGCACGGCCGCGGTGGCCGCAACGCGTCGGGCAAGATCACGACGCGGCACAAGGGCGGCGGCCACAAGCGGGCGTACCGCCTCATCGACTTCCGCCGCACCGACAAGGACGGCGTGCCGGCCAAGGTCGCTCACATCGAGTACGACCCCAACCGCACCGCGCGCATCGCGCTGCTGCACTACCTCGACGGCGAGAAGCGCTACATCATCGCCCCGTCGAAGCTGCAGCAGGGCGACATGGTGGAGAACGGCCCCAAGGCCGACATCAAGCCGGGCAACAACCTGCCGCTGCGCAACATCCCGGTCGGCACCGTGGTGCACGCGATCGAGCTCCGCCCCGGCGGCGGCGCGAAGATCGCCCGGTCCGCGGGCGCCAGCGTGCAGCTCGTCGCCAAGGACGGCCCCTACGCCCAGCTGCGGATGCCCTCGGGCGAGATCCGCAACGTGGACGTCCGGTGCCGAGCCACGGTCGGCGAGGTCGGCAACGCCGAGCACCAGAACATCAACTGGGGCAAGGCCGGCCGCATGCGCTGGAAGGGCAAGAAGCCCACCGTGCGTGGTGTCGCCATGAACCCGGTCGACCACCCGCACGGTGGTGGTGAGGGCAAGACCTCCGGTGGTCGCCACCCGGTGAACCCGGCCGGTAAGCCCGAGGGTCGCACCCGCCGCCGTAAGCCAAGCGACAAGCTCATCGTCCGGCGTCGTCGCACCGGTAAGAAGCGCTGAGCAGGGAGGGAGTGAAGGATGCCTCGCAGCCTTAAGAAGGGCCCCTTCGTGGACGACCACCTGCTCAAGAAGGTGGACGCCCTCAACGAGTCGGGCAAGAAGACCGTCATCAAGACCTGGTCCCGCCGGTCGACGATCATCCCCGACATGTTGGGCCACACGATCGCGGTGCACGACGGCCGCAAGCACGTGCCGGTGTTCGTCTCGGAGGCGATGGTCGGGCACAAGCTCGGCGAGTTCGCCCCGACCCGCACGTTCAAGGGCCACATCAAGGACGACCGGAAGTCGCGCCGTCGCTAGGCGACGAACTAGAGGAAGAGCAAGGGGAAGCAGCGATGAACGCCCGTAACGAAGCCGAAGCGCCGGAGTTCCCGCGCGCCGTGGCTCGGGCTCGCTACGTCCGTGACACGCCCATGAAGGTGCGTCGCGTCGTCGAGCTCATCAGGGGTCGTAGCGCCAGCGAGGCCCTGGCCGTGCTCCAGTTCGCGCCGCAGGCGGCATCTGAGCCGGTCCGCAAGGTGCTGCAGAGCGCCGTGGCCAACGCCGAGAACAACCTGTCCCTGGACCCCGACACCCTGTGGGTGTCGAAGGTCTACGTGGACGAGGGCCCGACCCTCAAGCGGTTCCGCCCGCGCGCCCAGGGCCGCGCCTACCGGATCCGCAAGCGGACGAGCCACATCACCGTCGAGGTGGAGAGCCGTCCGAAGAAGACCAGCGCGAAGGCCGGCGCTGACAGGAAGGGGGCTCGGTAGTGGGCCAGAAAATCAACCCGCACGGCTTCCGACTTGGTATCACCACGGACTGGAAGTCCCGCTGGTACGCCGACAAGCAGTACGCGGAGTACGTGGCGGAGGACGTCAAGATCCGCAAGCTGCTGTCCAAGGGCATGGAGCGCGCCGGCATCTCGAAGGTGGAGATCGAGCGCACCCGCGACCGGGTCCGCGTCGACATCCACACCGCCCGGCCGGGCATCGTCATCGGCCGCCGCGGCGCCGAGGCCGACCGCATCCGCGGTGAGCTGGAGAAGCTCACCAAGAAGCAGGTGCAGCTCAACATCCTCGAGGTGAAGAGCCCCGAGTCGGACGCCCAGCTGGTCGCGCAGGGCGTGGCCGAGCAGCTGTCCAACCGCGTGGCGTTCCGCCGCGCGATGCGCAAGGCCATCCAGTCGGCCATGCGCTCGCCCCAGGTGAAGGGCATCCGCGTGCAGTGCGGCGGCCGTCTCGGCGGCGCCGAGATGTCCCGCTCCGAGCACTACCGCGATGGCCGGGTTCCGCTGCACACGCTGCGTGCCGACATCGACTACGGCTTCTTCGAGGCCCGCACCACGTTCGGCCGGATCGGCGTGAAGGTGTGGATCTACAAGGGCGACATCGTCGGTGGCATCAGCGCCAAGCGCGAGCGTGACGCCGCTCCGGCGGCCGACCGCGCACCGCGCCGCGACCGCGCCGACCGCCCGAACCGGGCGCGTCGTTCCGGCGCCAGCGGCACCACCGCGACGAGCACCGAGGCCGGCCGGGCCGCTGCGGGCGACCAGGCCGCCGCACCGACCGAAGAGAAGACGGAGGGCTGAGTCGTGCTCATCCCGCGCAGGGTTAAGCACCGCAAGCAGCACCACCCCGGACGGTCCGGTGCTGCCAAGGGCGGCACGAGGGTCACCTTCGGCGAGTACGGCATCCAGGCTCTGGAGCCCGCCTACGTGACCAACCGGCAGATCGAGTCGGCTCGTATCGCGATCACCCGGCACATCCGCCGTGGTGGCAAGGTCTGGATCAACATCTTCCCGGACCGCCCGCTGACCAAGAAGCCCGCCGAGACCCGCATGGGTTCCGGTAAGGGTTCGCCGGAGTGGTGGGTGGCCAACATCAAGCCGGGTCGGGTGCTCTTCGAGATGAGCTTCCCGAACGAGGCTGTGGCCCGCGAGGCGCTGCGTCGCGCGATCCACAAGCTCCCGATGAAGTGCCGCATCGTTACGCGTGAGGGTGGTGAGTTCTGATGGCAGCGGGTACCACCGCTTCCGAGCTGCGTGAGCTCACCGAGGAAGAGCTCGTGCTGCGCCTGAGGGAGGCGAAGGAGGAGCTGTTCAACCTCCGCTTCCAGATGGCCACCGGGCAGCTCGACAACAACCGCCGCCTGCGCACGGTCCGGCACGAGATCGCCCGGATCTACACCGTGATGCGGGAACGGGAGCTGGGCCTCTCGGCCTCTCCCGACGCGGTTTCCACTGGTGAGGGTGCGGCATGAGCGAGAACAACGAAGTGACTACCGAGGTTCGCAACGACCGCAAGGTCCGCGAGGGCTACGTCGTGTCCGACAAGATGGACAAGACGATCGTGGTGGCGGTCGAGGACCGCAAGAAGCACCGCCGGTACTCGAAGGTCATGCGCTCCACCACCAAGGTGAAGGCGCACGACGAGCAGAACACCGCCGGCGTCGGCGACCGCGTCCTGCTGATGGAGACGCGGCCCCTGTCGGCCACCAAGCGCTGGCGCCTCGTGCAGGTCCTCGAGAAGGCCAAGTAGCCAGTCGTACGACCGAGCCCGTCAGGTCGGAAATCTGGCGGGCCAGGAATGGTCAAGGAGCAGGTAAGTGATCCAACAGGAGTCGCGGCTGCGCGTCGCCGACAACACCGGTGCGAAGGAAATCCTCTGCATCCGTGTTCTCGGTGGCTCGGGCCGCCGCTACGCGGGCATCGGGGACATCATCGTCGCGACGGTGAAGCAGGCCATCCCGGGTGCCGGCGTCAAGAAGGGCGACGTCGTCAAGGCGGTCATCGTCCGGACCGTGAAGGAGAAGCGTCGTCCCGACGGCTCCTACATCCGGTTCGACGAGAACGCCGCGGTGCTCATCAAGAACGACAACGAGCCGCGGGGCACCCGCATCTTCGGCCCGGTCGGTCGGGAGCTGCGCGACAAGAAGTTCATGAAGATCATCTCGTTGGCGCCGGAGGTGCTCTGACCATGAAGGTGAAGAAGGGCGACACGGTCGTCGTAATCGCCGGCAAGGACAAGGGCGCTCGCGGCAAGGTCATCCAGGCCTACCCCGCTGAGAGCCGCGTCCTGGTCGAGGGCGTCAACCGCATCAAGAAGCACACCCGGATCTCGCAGACCGAGCGCGGCGCGCAGTCGGGCGGCATCGTGACGCAGGAGGCCCCCATCCACGTGTCCAACGTGATGGTGGTCGACGCGGACGGCAAGCCGACCCGTGTGGGCTACCGGACGAACGACGAGGGCAAGCGGGTCCGCATTTCCCGTCGTAACGGGAAGGACATCTGATGACCACCGTTGAGAAGACGCTGCCGCGGCTGAAGGTTCGCTACCGCGAGGAGATCGTCGCCTCGCTGCGCGAGCAGTTCGAGTACGCCAACGTCATGCAGATCCCGGGCGTGGTGAAGGTCGTCGTCAACATGGGTGTCGGCGACGCCGCCCGCGACGGCAAGCTGATCGAGGGCGCCGTCAAGGACCTGTCGATCATCACGGGCCAGCGGCCCGAGGTCCGCCGGGCCCGCAAGTCCATCGCGCAGTTCAAGCTGCGCGAGGGCATGCCGATCGGCGCGCGCGTCACGCTGCGCGGCGACCGCATGTGGGAGTTCCTGGACCGGCTGCTGACGATCGCGCTGCCCCGCATCCGCGACTTCCGCGGTCTGTCGGGCAAGCAGTTTGACGGCAACGGGAACTACACGTTCGGCCTCAACGAGCAGTCGATGTTCCACGAGATCGACCCGGACGCCATCGACCGCCCCCGCGGTATGGACATCACCGTGGTGACGACCGCGACCAACGACGAAGAGGGCCGGGCGCTGCTGAAGCTCCTGGGCTTCCCGTTCAAGGAGAACTGATCATGGCCAAGAAGGCGCTGATCAACAAGGCCGCGGCCAAGCCGAAGTTCAAGGTGCGGGGTTACACCCGCTGCCAGCGTTGCGGTCGCCCGCACTCGGTGTTCCGCAAGTTCGGCCTGTGCCGGATCTGCCTCCGCGAGATGGCGCACCGGGGCGAGCTGCCCGGTGTGAACAAGTCCAGCTGGTAAGTCCGGCTCGGCGGCAGGTTTTTCTAGTCTCATCACTTCGCTGTAGGCCCGTCCACGACCAGCCGGCCGCAACGCCGGCTCGGACCCTGGCTGGGGAACCGCAGCGAGAAAGGTTGACCAGGTCACCATGACGATGACCGACCCGATCGCAGACATGTTGACGCGTCTGCGGAACGCGAACTCGGCTTACCACGACAAGGTCGTGATGCCGCACTCGAAGTTGAAGGCCAACATCGCCGAGATCCTCAAGCGCGAGGGCTACATCGCGAGCTACCGCGATGAGCAGGGCGACGTGGCCAAGAACCTGGTTATCGAGCTGAAGTACGGCCCGAACCGGGAGCGCAGCATCGCCGGCCTCCGCCGCGTGTCGAAGCCGGGCCTGCGCGTGTACGCGAAGTCGACCAACCTGCCGAAGGTGCTGGGCGGTCTGGGCGTCGCGATCATTTCGACCTCTGGCGGTCTGATGACCGACCGCCAGGCCAACAAGTCGGGCGTGGGCGGAGAAGTCCTCGCCTACGTCTGGTGAGGAAGGGGGACTAGGCAATGTCGCGCATCGGAAAACTGCCGATCACCGTCCCCTCCGGGGTCGACGTGAACATCGACGGCCAGGCTGTGAGCGTCAAGGGGCCCAAGGGCACCCTGTCGCTCAACATCGCTGAGCCGATCATCATCGAGAAGGCCGACGACGGCACCCTCGAGGTGAAGCGCCCGAACGACGAGCGTCGCAGCCGTTCGCTGCACGGCCTGTCGCGCACCTTGGTGCAGAACATGGTCGTGGGCGTGACCCAGGGCTACGAGAAGAAGATGGAGATCCACGGCGTCGGCTACCGCGTGGCGCTGAAGGGCTCCGACCTGGAGTTCGCGCTGGGCTACAGCCACCCGGTGAAGGTGGAGGCCCCCGAGGGCATCACCTTCGCGGTGGAGACCCCGACCCGGTTCTCCGTGGCCGGCATCGACAAGCAGCTCGTGGGCGAGGTCGCCGCCAACATCCGCAAGCTCCGCAAGCCCGACCCGTACAAGGGCAAGGGCGTGCGGTACGCGGGCGAGAAGATCCGCCGCAAGGTCGGAAAGACGGGTAAGTGACATGAGCGAGACTGCAACGAAGCGCAAGCCGGTGGGCAAGGACATCTCGACCACTCGCCGCATCGCCAAGACGCGCCGTCACTTCCGCCTCCGCAAGAAGGTCAGCGGCACGGCGGAGCGCCCGCGCCTGGTCGTGCACCGCTCGTCGAAGCACATCACCGTGCAGATCATCGACGACCTCGCCGGCCACACGATCGCGGCGGCGTCCTCCGTCGAGGCGGACGTCCGGTCGATCGACGGCGACAAGAAGGCCCGTGCGGCGAAGGTCGGCCAGCTGGCCGCCGCCCGTGCCAAGGACGCCGGGATCAGCAAGGTGGTCTTCGACCGCGGCGGCAACGCCTACCACGGTCGGATCGCCGCTCTGGCCGATGCCGCTCGCGAGGCTGGGCTGGAGTTCTGACAATGCACATGAACCGAATTGAGAGGGACGCCTGATGCCAGGACGCACGCGTCGCGAAGGCGGCGGGGGCGAGCGCGGAGAGCGCCGCGACCGCCGTGACGGTGGCCGCGGCGGAGCGGCCCAGGAGAAGACCCCGCACCTGGAGCGCGTGGTTGCGATCAACCGCGTCTCCAAGGTCGTGAAGGGTGGTCGTCGCTTCAGCTTCACCGCGCTGGTCGTGGTCGGCGACGGCGACGGCATGGTCGGTGTCGGCTACGGCAAGGCCAAGGAAGTCCCGGCGGCGATCGCCAAGGGTGTGGAGGAGGCGAAGAAGAACTTCTTCCGCGTCCCCCGCATCGCGGGCACGATCCCTCACCCGATCCAGGGCGAGAAGGCGGCCGGTGTCGTGCTGCTCCGTCCGGCCTCGGCCGGTACCGGTGTCATCGCCGGTGGCGCGGTCCGCGCGGTGCTGGAGTGCGCCGGTGTCCACGACGTGCTGAGCAAGTCGCTGGGCTCCGACAACGCGATCAACATCGTGCACGCCACGGTGGCGGCCCTGAAGGGCCTCCAGCGTCCCGAGGAGGTGGCCGCCCGTCGCGGTCTGCCGCTCGAGGATGTGGCTCCCGCCGGCATGCTCCGTGCCCGTGCAGGGGCGGTGTGACCATGGCGCAGCTCAAGGTGACCCAGGTCAAGAGCAGCATCGGTACCAAGCACAACCACCGTGAGTCCCTCCGGACCCTGGGGTTGCGCAAGATCCGCCAGTCGGTGGTCCGCGAGGACACGCCGCAGGTGCGCGGTTTGATCCACGCCGTTCGCCACCTGGTGGTCGTCGAGGAGGTCCAGTCGTGACCATCAAGATCCATGACCTGCGTCCGGCCCCCGGCGCCAAGACCGCGAAGACCCGTGTCGGTCGCGGTGAGGGCTCCAAGGGCAAGACGGCCGGTCGCGGCACGAAGGGCACCGGAGCGCGGAAGAACGTCTCGCCGCGCTTCGAGGGTGGCCAGATGCCGCTGCACATGCGCCTGCCGAAGCTGAAGGGCTTCCGCAACCCGTTCCGCACGGAGTACCAGGTCGTGAACGTGGGCGACATCGCCCGCCTGTTCCCGAACGGTGGCCGGGTGGACGTGGACGCCCTCATCAACGCGGGCCTGGTGCGCAAGAACGAGCTCGTGAAGGTCCTCGGCAACGGTGACCTGGACGGCGTGAAGGTCGACGTCGTGGCGAACAAGTTCTCCGGCAGCGCGGTCGAGAAGATCGCCGCCGCCGGTGGCACCACCACCGTGCTCTGACGCGCGAAGCACTGCCGAACGGCCCCGGAGCCTCCCGCTCCGGGGCCGTTCGCGTACCCGGGTTCTTGACGGTTGCCGGCGGTCGGGCGGTGCGTCCCGCCGCGCGGGAAGCGCGCTCGCGGCGCTGATGAGACGGTGTTCGCGCAGGGCGTAAAACCGGTTGGCGGCGGGGTTAGCGTGCACCCATGTGGCTCGCCGTCTTCTTCGGCACCTCGGTGCTGGTCGCACTGACCCCGGGCGCCAACAACCTCCTGGGCATGCACCACGGGGTCCACCACGGGCCGTTGCGGGCCGTGGTGGCGCTCCTGGGCCGCCTTGCGGCCTTCTCCCTGATGGTCGGCGCGGTCGTCGCGGGGCTCGGGCCCGTCCTGGCCGCCAGCCACACCGCGCTCACCGTGATCAAGTGGGTCGGCGTCGCCTACCTCGTCTACCTGGCCGTGCGCATCCTGACGACCAAGGAGACCGGGGAGAGGCAGGTCGGGAACGGCGCTCCGCTGCGCAAGGAGTTCCTGGTGGCGATCAGCAACCCCAAGGCGCTGCTGATCTTCACCGCGTTCGTGCCCCAGTTCGTCGACCCCGCGCGGGGCCCCATCCCGGTGCAGCTCGCGACCCTCGGCGCGGTCTACCTGGCCGCGGAGGCGCTGGCGGGCACGGCGTACGTGGCGCTGGGCGCGGGTATCCGCAAGGCGGGGCTGACCAGGCGTGCCAAGGCCCGGCTGGACAAGGGCACGGCGGCCGTCCTGCTCGGCATGGCCGGGGTGCTGGCGACCAGCCGAACTTGATCCATTCGGGGGCTTGCCGGCGACCGTAGTCGATCGGGTACGAAGTGTGAGGGAAGACTGACTACGGCGATCGGCCAAGCGGCTGTTAAAGTCGCGGGCTGAACCCGGATGCCCTCCGGGTCGGTCGCGGCTATCCGTCGCTTCCGCCACCGTCGGCGATGGTCGACGGCATGTCCGCAAGACTGTGCCGGCAACACAGCCGGCACCGCAGGATGCCGACCCCAGTGGGGCGGCAACGCTGATGGAGGTTCGCGTGCTCGGCGCATTCCGCTCGGCTCTCGCGACGCCGGACCTACGCAAGAAGATCCTCTTCACACTGGGGATCGTCGTGGTGTACCGGTTGGGCGCCACCATGCCCGCGCCGGGCGTCTCCTTCAAGAACGTCAAACAGTGTGTCGAGTCGGTCGACCAGCAGGGGATCTACTCCCTGATCAACCTGTTCAGCGGTGGCGCGCTGCTGAACTTGTCGATCTTCGCGCTCGGCATCATGCCCTACATCACGGCGAGCATCATCGTCCAGCTGCTCACCGTGGTGATTCCGCGGTTCGAGCAGCTGAAGAAGGAAGGGCAGGCGGGTCAGGGCAAGCTGACCCAGTACACCCGCTACCTGACCATCGCGCTCGCCGTCCTGCAGTCCACGGGCATCATCGCGCTGGCCGTGCGCGGGCAGCTGTTCCAGAACTGCGAAGTGCCGGTCATCCCCGACGACAGCATCTTCAACCTGGTCGTCCTCGTGGTCGTGATGACCGCGGGCACCAGCGTGATCATGTGGCTCGGCGAGATCATCACCGAGAAGGGGATCGGCAACGGCATGTCGCTGCTGATCTTCACCGGCATCGCGGCGCGCATCCCGATCGAGGGCAAGATCATCCTCGACCGCGGCGGCCTGACGTTCTTCCTGGTCTGCGTCGCGGCCCTGCTGATCATCGCGAGCGTCATCTACGTGGAGCAGGCGCAGCGCCGCATCCCGGTCCAGTACGCGAAGCGGATGATCGGCCGGCGGATGTACGGCGGCACGTCGACCTACCTGCCGCTGAAGGTGAACCAGGCCGGTGTCATCCCGGTCATCTTCGCCTCGTCGCTGCTGTACCTGCCCGACCTGATCTCGCGCCTGACCGCCTCCACCGACGGCTCGGCGCCGAACTGGTGGGAGAGCTTCGTCGCGACACACCTGGTGAGCCAGTCCAGCCCGGTGCACATCGCGCTGTACTTCCTGCTGATCGTCTTCTTCACGTACTTCTACGTCGGCATCACGTTCAACCCGGACGAGCGCGCGGACGAGATGAAGAAGTTCGGTGGGTTCATCCCGGGCATCCGGCCGGGCCGTCCCACCGCCGAGTACCTCCGCTTCGTGTTGGGGCGGATCACGCTGCCGGGCTCGCTCTACCTGGGCATCGTCGCCATCCTGCCGAACCTGTTCCTCGACCTGACCGGTCAGGGCCAGAACCAGAACTTCCCGTTCGGCGGCACGGCGGTGCTGATCATGGTCGGTGTCGGTCTCGACACCGTGAAGCAGATCGAGAGCCAGCTCATGCAGCGCAACTACGAAGGGTTCCTCCGCTAGTGCGACTCGTTCTCGTCGGCCCGCCCGGTGCGGGCAAGGGCACCCAGGCCAAAACGCTCAGCCGCGAGCTCGGCGTGCCGCACATCTCCACCGGGGACCTGTTCCGCGCCCACATCAGCGAGCAGACCGATCTGGGCAAGGAAGTCCAGGAGTACCTGGACGCGGGCGAGTTGGTGCCGGACGAGGTGACCAACGAGATGGTGCGCGTCCGGCTCTCGCAGCCGGACGCCACCGACGGCTTCCTGCTCGACGGCTTCCCGCGCAACACCGCCCAGGCGGGCGTGCTGGGCGAGATGCTGGCGGCCGAGGGCGAGAAGCTCGACGCGGTGCTGGAGTTCCGGATCGACGAGGACGTCGTGGTCGAGCGCCTGCTCGCCCGGGGTCGCACGGACGACAAGGAAGACGTGATCCGGCACCGCCAGCAGGTGTACCGGACGGAGACCGCGCCGCTGCTCGACTACTACGCCGACATCGTCGTGAGCATCGACGCCGTCGGTGAGGTCGACGAGATCAGCGAGCGCGCTCTCCGCGCGTTGCGCGACCTGAAGTGAGCGGTGGACTTGTCGATGCGCTGCGTCGGGTCGTTCCTGGTCGAGACCGCATGATCGAGATCAAGAGCCGCGGCCAGCTCGAAGCCATGAGGGCTGCCGGGCTGGTCGTGGCGCGCACGTTGGCGCTGCTGGCGTCGCACGCGAAGGCCGGTGTCAGCACGGCCGAGTTGGACGAGCTGGCCGAGCAGAGCATCCGCGACGCCGGCGCCATCCCGTCGTTCAAGGGCTACCACGGGTTCCCCGCGTCGATCTGCGCGTCGGTGAACGAGCAGATCGTCCACGGCATCCCCAGCCGGACCCAGGTGCTCGCCGAAGGCGACCTGATCTCGATCGACTGCGGCGCCATCCTCGACGGGTGGCACGGCGACTCGGCGATCACCCTGCCGGTCGGCGAGGTGACGGACGCGGAGCTGAAGCTGTCCGAGGCGACCCGCGCGTCGATGCTGGCCGGCATCGAGGCCGCGGTCGCCGGCGGGCGGCTCGGGGACGTCTCGTTCGCGATCGAGTCGGCCACCATCCTGGCCGGCGAGGAGCACGGGGTCGAGTACGGCATCGTGGAGGGCTACGGCGGCCACGGCATCGGCACGAAGATGCACATGGACCCGTTCCTGCCGAACCACGGCAAGCCCGGCAAGGGGCCGCGCCTCAAGGTGGGCATGGCGATCGCCATCGAGCCGATGCTCACGCTCGGGACCGAGCGGACGGTCGAGCTGGACGACGGCTGGACCGTCATCACGGCGGACGGCTCGAGGGCCGCGCACTGGGAGCACTCGGTGGCCATCACCGACGACGGGCCCTGGGTGCTGACGGCCCTGGACGACTGACTCCGGCCGGCTGGCTGACTGATTTCTGTAGAACCGCCTTCCTGCGCCGGTGGCCCGTACTCGGGTCACCGGCGTTTGGCGTTCGAGGGGGCGGGGCTTAAGAGCTCCGGAAAGATCAAAGCCTTAAAAGCATGTCCTCGCCGGACGGGCAGATCAGCAGGATGACTCCTGGTTGGGTGGTGGTGTTGCGGGTCCGTTGTGGGTCCGGGTTTCGTGTCATCCCACCGACCTCCCTCCGGGCTACCACACGCGTCAAGGGGGCGGTTCCGGCCCATTGTTCCTGTTGGGTGGGGATGTGCCCCCTTGACCCGTGCGGTAGGGCTCTGCCAGGTCGGCGGGATGACACGAAGCCCTCCTTTGAGAGAGGAACCCGGTCAGTGGACGGGAGCGGCGGGCCCGGCGCTGGTCGTGTGGAGCGGTGTCGCTATGGGCCGGGTGTCGGCTTTCGCTTTCCCAAGCGAGGGGTTCGTGTCATCCCGCCGACCTGGCTTTGCCCTACCGCGCGTGTCAAGGGGGCTGTGCGTCCCTTGCCTGGTCGTTCACTGATGTCCGCCCCCTTGATACGTGTGGTAGCCCGGAGGGAGGTCGGTGGGATGACACGGAGCCCGGACCAACAACGGACCCGGAACAGGACCGCTGAACGAGGGGTCATCCTGCTGATCTGCCCGTCCGGCGAGGACGCTTTTGATCTTTGAAGGTCGGCGACTTCGAGGCTCCGATCCCGGAGGTCCGTCCGTCACCCGGCACCACCCGCCAGGCACCACCCACCAGGCACGGGCACCACACCCAGCGGATCTACCGTTCGGCGGCAGGCAAACGGGGGCTAGCCCCCTGTTCCGACCAAGGCCTCCCCGTCACGATTGACGGGTGACCCAGCCTGTGCGGCCCGAGGACATGCGGGCCTCCGACGCCGAGCGCGAACTGGTCCAGCAGTGGCTGCACCGCGCGCACGCCAACGGCAGCCTCGACCTCGCCGAGTTCGACGCCAGGGTGGTGCGCACCTGGGAGGCCAAGACCAGGGGTGAGCTGGCAGCCCTCACCGTCGACCTGCCGAACGTGGTGCACGCGCCCACCCAGTCACCCACCCCCGGCGTGCTGCCCACCCCGTTGCTGCCGACACCCAAACCGGTGAAAACGGGAGGTGGGCGCAAGGCGTTGAAGGTGCTCGGCACGATCTGGCTGAGCGTCAGCGTGCTGAACTTCGCCCTCTGGCTGCTCGTCAGCCTCCTGGGCGGCGAGGGCTTCGTGCACCCGTGGTTCCTCTGGGTGGCCGTGCCGCCGGGAGCCGTGCTCGGGGTCCTCTGGTGGAGCACGGACCCTCAACGGTAACGTTGTTACAATTGGGTCGGCGGACCAGGGGAGGCGGCGACGTGAACGAGGCGTTCGAGTCATTCACCCGGGCTGCGGACCACGACCGCGCGACGGTCGCGGAGGAGCTGTCCCGGGCCCACGCCGAGGGCAGGCTGACCCTGGCCGAGTTCGACGAGCGCACCCGCGCCGTCTACCAGGCCCGCACGTACGCCGAGCTCGGAGCGCTGACGGCGGACCTGCCGCGCGACGCGCTCCACGCGCCACAGCCGGTGCGCGGCCGATCGGGCACGGCGGCTAAGGTGATGACAGGCGCCTGGTTCGTCGCGAGCGCCGTCAACTTCCTCATCTGGGGCATCATCAGCCTCTCCCTGGGCGAGGCCCTCCACCCCTGGTGGATCTGGGTCGCCGGACCGTGGGGCCTGGTCCTGCTGGCCGGTCACCTGGCCCGATTTGGGCGTTCGAGCTGACCCGCGTACTATGGACAGGTGGCGCACACGTCGCGCCGGTTCCGCCATGCCCGGGGATTCTCCCCCGGAGGTGGCCAGGGTTCGCAAGGGCCTGGAGGAGTCGGGGTGCCGCGTGCCCGCACTCCAGAAGTAACACCCACCGTCACGAAACGCGGAGGACATGGGCAAGAAGGACGGGGCCATTGAGGTCGAGGGCCGCGTAGTCGAGCCGCTCCCCAACGCGATGTTCCGCGTCGAGTTGGAGAACGGTCACAAGGTCCTGGCACACATCAGCGGCAAGATGCGTCAGCACTACATCCGCATCCTCCCTGAGGACCGGGTTGTCGTGGAGCTCTCGCCCTACGACCTGTCCCGCGGGCGCATCGTCTACCGCTACAAGTGACCTCCGGCGCGCCCCAGCACGGGCGCGTCGGCTGACGCAGGAGAAGCTCAGGCGTGAAGGTCCAGCCGAGCGTCAAGAAGATCTGCGACAAGTGCAAGGTGATCCGCCGCCACGGCCGGGTCATGGTGATCTGCGAGAACCTGCGCCACAAGCAGCGCCAGGGCTGAGCGGAGCACGACCAGCACGAGTCGAGTCTTCACCGGACGCGACCACGAGTAAGCCTCCTCGCACCTGCCGCGCAGCGAGCACCACGCGCGGCACACCCCCGGACTCCAGGCCGGGGCCGGGACACCGGTCGCGAGAGCGACCGGAACTGACACAGCGAGTCAGTCCCGGGATCGGGCGAGGAGCAGACCTGGAGCGACACCACTGTTAGGAGCAAGCGCCGTATGGCACGACTCGCTGGCGTCGACCTCCCCCGCGAAAAGCGGTTGGAGATCGCGCTCACCTACATCTTCGGCATCGGTCGGACGCGCTCGAAGGAGCTGCTGACCGCCACCGAGATCTCCCCGGACATCCGGGTGAAGGACCTCGGTGACGACGACCTGGCGAAGCTGCGGGACTACATCGAGAACCACTTCAAGGTCGAGGGTGACCTCCGCCGCGAGGTTCAGGCCGACATCCGCCGGAAGATGGAAATCGGCTGCTACGAGGGGCTGCGCCACCGTCGCAACCTGCCCGTCCGCGGGCAGCGCACCAAGACGAACGCGCGCACTCGTAAGGGTCCGAAGAAGACCGTCGCCGGCAAGAAGAAGGCCGGAAAGAAGTAAGACCTCGCGTCTTCAGCTCTGACAAGTAGGAGTTCACCCAGACATGCCACCCAAGTCCCGCACGGGCGCCGGGGTCAAGAAGGTCCGGCGCAAGGAAAAGAAGAACGTCTCGCACGGCCAGGCGCACATCAAGAGCACGTTCAACAACACCATCGTGTCCATCACGGACCCGATGGGCAACGTGATCAGCTGGGCGTCCGCCGGCCACGTGGGCTTCAAGGGCTCGCGCAAGTCGACGCCGTTCGCCGCGCAGATGGCCGCCGAGAACGCCGCCCGCAAGGCCGCCGAGCACGGCATGCGCAAGGTGGACGTGTTCGTGAAGGGCCCCGGCTCCGGCCGGGAGACCGCGATCCGTTCGCTGCAGGCCGCCGGCCTCGAGGTCGGCACCATCCAGGACGTGACCCCGCAGCCCCACAACGGCTGCCGCCCGCCCAAGCGGCGCCGGGTCTGAGGCACGGGGAGGAGTAAGACAACATGGCTCGCTATACCGGACCGGCCACTCGCATCTCGCGCCGTCTCAAGGTCGACCTCGTCGGCGGGGACCAGGCGTTCGAGCGTCGTCCTTACCCGCCCGGCCAGCACGGCCGCGGTCGGATCAAGGAGTCCGAGTACCTGCTGCAGTTGCAGGAGAAGCAGAAGGCCCGCTACACGTACGGCGTCCTGGAGAAGCAGTTCCGGCGCTACTACGAGGAAGCGGTTCGCCGCCCCGGCAAGACCGGTGAGAACCTGCTGCAGATCCTGGAGTCCCGGCTCGACAACGTGGTGTACCGCGCGGGTCTCGCGCGCACCCGTCGTCAGGCCCGCCAGCTGGTCAGCCACGGTCACTTCATCGTGAACGGCCAGAAGGTCAACATCCCGAGCTTCCGGGTGTCGAAGTTCGACATCATCGACGTGAAGCCGAAGTCGCTGCCCACGCTGCCCTTCGAGGCCGCGCGCGCTTCCTTCGGCGACCGGCCGATCCCGGCGTGGCTCCAGGTCGTGCAGTCCAACCTGCGCATCCTGGTCCACCAGCTGCCGGAGCGGGCGCAGATCGACACGCCCGTCACCGAGCAGCTCATCGTCGAGCTCTACTCGAAGTGATCCTCCTGGAGGGGCCGTCCGCGGCCCCTCCAGTCGGGTCCCGCGGCGGCACGGAATGGTGTGCCGCATGCGTTTGCCGGTCTCCGCGACCGGCTTCCACGACGTCAAATAGCGGGCGTCGGGGTTAGAAGGGAAGAACCCAGTGCTGATTTCCCAGCGTCCCTCGCTCAGCGAGGAAGCGGTCAACGAGACCCGCTCCCGGTTCGTCATCGAGCCGCTGGAGCCGGGCTTCGGCTACACCCTCGGCAACTCGATTCGCCGCACCCTGCTGTCGTCCATCCCCGGCGCGGCCGTGACCAGCATCCGCATCGACGGTGTGCTGCACGAGTTCACGACCGTCCCCGGTGTGAAGGAAGACGTCACCGACATCATCCTCAACCTCAAGGAGCTGGTCGTCAGCTCCGAGGAGGACGAGCCGGTGACCATGTACCTGCGCAAGCAGGGGCCGGGCGCGGTGACCGCGGGCGACATCGTGCCTCCGGCCGGTGTCACCGTGCACAACCCCGACCTGCACATCGCCACCCTGAACGGCAAGGGCAAGCTGGAGATCGAGCTCGTGGTCGAGCGCGGTCGCGGCTACGTCCCCGCCGTGCAGAACAAGCAGGCCGGCGCCGAGATCGGCCGCATTCCGGTCGACTCGATCTACTCGCCCGTCATGAAGGTGACCTACAAGGTCGAGGCCACCCGTGTCGAGCAGCGGACCGACTTCGACAAGCTGATCCTCGACGTCGAGACCAAGCCGTCCATCACGCCGCGCGACGCCGTCGCGTCGGCCGGTAAGACGCTGGTCGAGCTGTTCGGCCTCGCTCGCGAGCTGAACGTCGACGCCGAGGGCATCGAGATCGGCCCCTCGCCCGCCGAGGCGGACACCATCGCGGCGTTCGCGATGCCGATCGAGGACCTGGACCTCACCGTCCGGTCCTACAACTGCCTCAAGCGCGAGGGCATCCACACCGTGGGCGAGCTCGTCTCGCGCAGCGAGGCGGACCTGCTGGACATCCGCAACTTCGGCGCCAAGTCGATCGACGAGGTCAAGATGAAGCTCGTCGGTCTCGGCCTGGCGCTGAAGGACAGCCCCCCCGGGTTCGACCCGTCGGCCGCCGCGTCCGACTACCCCGCCGAAGGCTGGGGCACGGACACCGCCGTGGACACCCACGACGACGGCCAGGACTACGCGGAGACCGAGCAGCTCTGAGGTCGCTTAGCGGCCGGGCCGGAGCAGAGGATCAGAAAGAAATCCGAGGAGCAATTCGATGCCCACCCCCACCAAGGGACCCCGTCTCGGGGGCTCGCCGGCCCACGAGCGGCTGATGCTGGCCAACCTGGCCACGTCCCTGTTCACCCACGGTCGGATCACGACCACCGAGGCCAAGGCGAAGCGGCTGCGCCCGTACGCCGAGAAGCTGATCAGCAAGGCGAAGGTCGGTGACCTGCACAACCGTCGCGAGATCCTCAAGGTGATCCGCGACAAGGACATCGTGCACAAGCTGTTCGCCGAGATCGGCCCGCAGTTCGCCGACCGCCCCGGTGGCTACACCCGCATCACCAAGACGATGCCGCGCAAGGGCGACAACGCGCCCATGGCCGTCATCGAACTGGTCGCGGAGAAGACCGTCACCTCCGAGGCGGAGCGCGCCCGCAAGACCAAGTTCGCGAAGGACGAGGCCCCGAAGGCCGCGGCCGTCGAGACCGAGGTCGAGGACGTGCAGGACCAGGACGCCGAGGCGCCCGAGTCCGCCACGAAGGACGCCGCCGAGGAGCCCGCCGAGGGCGCCGACGACGCTTCCGCCGAGGCGAAGGCCGACGACAAGGCCGAGGACAAGAAGGACGAGTCCTGACGGACGCGCACTTCACCGACGAGCCCGTCGTTCCCGCTGGGGACGACGGGCTCGTTCGTGTGCGACTGGACCTGGCCTACGACGGCACGGAGTTCTCCGGGTGGGCGCGCCAGCCCGACCGCCGCACGGTGTGCGGCGTGCTGGAGGACACCATGTCGACGGTGCTGCGCGAGGACGTGCAGCTGACCGTGGCCGGCCGCACGGACGCGGGCGTGCACGCCTCGGGGCAGGTGGCGCACGTCGACCTGCCGGCCGCGGTGGACGTCGCGGGCCTGCCGAAGCGCCTGGCCCGCGCCCTGCCCGCGGACGTCCGGGTGTTCTCCGCACGGGTGGTGCCCGCCGAGTTCGACGCGCGGTTCGCCGCGTTGCGCCGGCACTACGAGTACCGGGTCACCGACGCACCCTTCGGGGCGCACCCGTTGCGGCGGCTGGACACGCTGGCCTGGCCGCGCCCGCTCGACCTGGACGCGCTGAACGCCGCCTCGCGGCTGCTGCTGGGCGAACGGGACTTCTGCGCGTTCTGCAAGCGCCGTGAGGGCGCGACGACGATCCGCGAGCTGCAACGCCTGGAGTGGGTGCGGGAGGGCGCCGTGCTGACCGCGCACGTGTCCGCGGACGCGTTCTGCCACTCGATGGTGCGCAGCCTGGTCGGCGCGCTGCTGGCCGTCGGCGAGGGCCGCAAGCCGGTGGGCTGGCCCGCGTCGCTGCTGTCGCTGACCGCGCGGTCGAGCGAGGTCACGGTCGCGCCGCCGCACGGGCTGTCGCTGGTCCGGGTCGACTACCCGGCCGACGACGAGCTCGCCGCGCGGGCCGCCGTCACCCGCAACGTGCGCTCCGCGGTCACCGCGCCCGAGCCCGGCGCGCCGACCAGCTGAGCCAGGCGGCGCCGCCCAGCGGTATCTCCGCCAGGTACGTGAAGAACGCGAACAGCAGCACGCCCGCGACGGCCGGCGCGGCGGGCGTGCCCAGGCCGACCAGCAGCGCGATGGTGCCGTTCTCGGTGACGCCGACACCACCGGGCGTGACCACGGCCAGCGTGAGCAGCCTGCTCACCGCGAACGCCGCCACCGCCGGCCCGAGTGCGAGGTGGACGCCCGCGGCGGCCAGGCACCACCACAGCAGGACGCCTTGGAGCAGCAGGTAGGCGAGCATGCCCAGGGTCATCCGCCGCCAGCCGTTGCGGACGACCTGGCCGGTCTGCCGGCGCAGCCGCAGCAGGAACCGGGCGGCCCGGCCGCCGAGGAGCCGGCAGAGCCACCGCAGCCGCAGCAGCACGACCACGGCCGCCACCAGCCCTCCAGCCGCCGCCACCGCCGCGATCAGCACGCCGTCACCGAAGACGATCGCGCCCTGCACGGCCAGCGCGAGGAGCGGCAGGGCGGCCCGGGACACCGCGTTCCACAGTCCGCTGACGAGCGCCGACGCGGTGATCGCCCGCGCGGAGTGGCCCCAGCTCGACGCCATCACCGCCGTCACCGCCACCCCGGCCGCCCCGCCGAACGGCAGCACGTTGCTGATCGCGCTGCCCGCCGCGTTGAGGCTGAACGCCTGGGTGTTGCGCAGGCCGGGCAGGGAGCCGGTGAGGACGTAGGTGTAGGCCCAGAGGCCGGCCAGCCACAACGTCGTCAGCCAGAGCGCGGTGCCGGGTCCGACGGCGCGCAGCTGCGCGCCGACCGCCGACCACGCCACGCCGCCCACGGCGGGCACGAGCGCGACCACCAGCCACGCCGCCAGGCCGAGCGACGCCAGCGACGCGGCGGTGCGCGACCAGCGGTTCACCGTGCCCGCAACCGTTTGCGCTCGACGTACCACTCGGTGCCCAGGACCACCTTGAACAGCGGCGGCGGCAGTTTCAGCAGCGCGGCGAGGGTGCGGGTCGAGTCGCCGCCGGTCCTCTGCGTGGCGTGCGCGGCCATGGCGGCCCGCTTCACGTGCGCGTACCGCCGGACGTCCACCGAGTGGGTGATCTCGGTGCGGGCGGTGTAGGCCTGCTCGAACGGGGTCAGGTCGAACCCGCGGACCAGCCGGGCGAGCCGGAGGCCGCGCAGCAGCCACGTGCGGTCGACCGTCGCCTCCCAGACGCGGGGCGTGCCGGCGAGCTCGGCGGCCAGCGTGCCGACCCGGTGCACCTGGACGTGGTCGGGGTGCCCGTAGCCGCCGTGCGGGTCGTACGCGGTGAGCAGGTCGGCGTGTTCCTCGTGCAGCAGTTCGGCCAGCCGCTCGGCGGCCTCGCCCACGTCGGCGCGGGCGAACCCGTGCCGCCCGTCCAGGCCGGAGTCCGGGTAGCCGAGGAACTCCACGCGCGCGCAGCCGAGCGCGCGGGCCGACGCGTGCGCCTCCCGGGTGCGGACGGCGCCGAGGTCGGACCGGTGCGCGCTCAGGCCCCGTTCACCGGCGGTGGCGACGACCAGCACGACGCGGTGCCCCTCCTGCGCGAGGCGCGCCATCGTGCCGCCGGTCAGCAGGGCTTCGTCGTCGGGGTGGGCGTGGAAGAAGACGCACGTTCGGCTCACGGGTGCAAGAGTGTCAGTTGGTCCGTTCGGCGGCTTGACGGGAGCGCACTTGTCCATCATCCACGTGACCGACTGCTTCCTGCCGCGCCTGGGCGGGATCGAGGTCCAAGTCGCCGGACTGGCCGCGGAGCAGGCCCGCTCCGGTGAGGACGTGCACGTGGTGACGGCGACCAGGAACGCGTCGCCGGGTGAGCGGTACTCGGTGCGCCGGATCGCGGTGCGGCTGCCGTGGGACGTGCCCGTGCACCCGCGGGCGGGGTCGCACCTGGACCGGGTGATCGCCTCGCTGTCGCCGTCGCTGGTGCACGTGCACGTCGGCGCGATCTCGCCGTTCGCGTGGTCGGGGGTGCGGTCGGCGGCGCGACTGGGACTGCCGACGGTGGTCGTGGTGCACAGCATGTGGGACCCGGTGGTGCAGTGGTGCTACCGGGCGCTGGACCGGCTGGCGTCGTGGAGTGCCGCGCCGGTGGCGGTGGCGGCGGTGAGCCGTGCGGCGGCGGGGCGGGTGCGCGCGGTCGTGCCGGGGCTGCCGGTGGGGGTGGTGCCGAACGGGATCGTGCCGTCGGCGTGGCGGGGGATACCGCGGCAGCGGCGGGACGACGCGGTGCACGTGGTGTCGGTGGGTCGGCTCGCGGCGCGGAAGGAGCCGATGGCGTTGCTGCGGGCGTTGCGGGCGGTCTCGGCCGACGTGCCGCTGCGGGCGACGCTGGCCGGCGCGGGGCCGGAGATGGCCGTCCTGCGGCGGTACGTCGAGCGGCACGGGATGGGGTGGGTGAGCCTGCCGGGGCGGCTCGACCGGCAGGGGGTGGCGCACCTGCTGGCCGGTGCGGACGTGTTCGTGAACCCGGCGTCGCAGGAGGCGTTCGGGCTGGCGGCGCTGGAGGCGCGGACCGCGGGGGTGCCGGTGGTGGCGCGGCCGGGGACGGGGGTGGCGGACTTCGTGCGCGACGGGGTGGAGGGGGTGCTGACGGACGACCTGGCGGCGGGGATCGCGCGCCTGGTGAACGACCGGGAGGAGCGGTTGAGGATCGCGGCGCACAACCGGACCACGGAGCCGACCCACTGCACGTGGCCGCGGGTGCTGGAGGCGTTGCGGTCGTGCGCGGCGCGGGTGTGAGGGCTAGAAGACGAGGTCTGCCAGGTCGAGCGTGACCGGGACCGGCGCGGCGGTGACGGTCGTCGGTCCGGCGGACTTCACGGTGTTCTCCGCCAGATAGCGGTCGCCGTGCAGCCGGTGTGCGGTCAGCTCCAGTCCGAGGTCGTTCCCCTTGCGGCTGATGGTCCAGAGGAACGGCACGCCCGCGGCGGCGTAGGCGATCATCTTCGCCTCGCGTTCGTTCCGGGTGTTGCCCGGAGACCAGACCTCGACCGCGAGCACCAGTGCCTCGGCGGGGAACGAAGCGCCGGCCGGGATCCTGTCCATGATCACCACGTCCGGGATGAGGCCGGTGCGCAGGGTGGAGGAGATCTTCACTCCTACCCCCACCACCGCGTAGAGATCGGTTCGGCCGGCAGCGGAGATCGAATCCTCGAACGGCCGGATCAGCCGGTAGGTGGCGACCTGGTGTTCACCGGAAGGTGGGGGATTCACGTGGAAGTGTCCAAAGATCAGCTCGACGCTCGACCCGTCCTCCGGGGAGGGCAGGTCGAGCCATTCCTCGATGGTGTGCGGGCCGATCATCGGGTTCGGCAGGGCTTCTTCCTTCAGCGCTGCGGACATGGCTTCCAACCTCCACGATCGACTCGATCATGACCCTGGCACAGTCCCACTGGGGCGACACCGCCCCTGATCAGGTGAAACGCGAAGCGGCCCCTCACCGGCGGCTTGGGTTCTAGTGGTCGTCGCAACACCCCAGTTGGGGAGTTGTGGTGGATTTCGAGATCCGGGATCGGTCGGTCAACCTGGGCGGTCGGCGTCT
>NZ_JBVJVK010000010.1:0-170819 GCF_055603705.1 Actinosynnema sp. NPDC037264
CTCGCGACCTGGACCGGCGCATGCCCGACCTGCCACCAAACCGTGAAACCGCTACACCGCAACAACTATCGACAAACCTAACAAAGCACTACTAGAGCGGATCCGGCGGAACTGCGTGGATCATGCCCTCGGCCCTGCCTCGACCAGAATCCGGAATGGCTTCCGTGGTTCGAGAACGGCAGCTCGGGCCTTGTGCACTGGTCGACGACGCGACGCCCGCGGGCCAAGGTCGGGTGACAGCGCGGCAAGTCACTAGAATGGCGCGCGTCCGACCCGAGGGTGGCCGAAGCCCTCCAAGGAACGTTCGACGAACTCGAACTTTGACATTCCAGTGTTCCACAGGCCTGTGAGGTAGAGCCGCTGTGTCGGAAGCGTTGACCTGTTACGCGTACTGGGGCGCACGCCGCGAGACGGCGGAGCAGATCGCCGATCGGCTGCGACGATTCCTCCGCGGGATGACCGCGGTGAATCCCACGATGTTCGACACGTGGTACGTCGACGACCCGGGCGTGGTGGATGACCGGCCGCTCCGGCTCGACCTCGACTCGGCCGACTTCGTCGAACTGGTCGAGGCGGGCCGGAACCGTGACGGGGCGGCGGTGTTCGAGGAGCTCGGGTTCCAGTTGGTCAGCTGGGGCGCGGGCGCCGGCCCTCGCGCAACCCACTTCCGAGCGGTCGTCGGTAACCACAGCCCTGGTGGTGGGCCGAATGCGCTGGTGTTGCGGCTGGGGACCGCCGGGGCCGGCGCCGACCCCGGCTTCCGGGGTTCGGTCGTCGACGTGCTCGGCCGCGTGGCGGAGTGCTGGGAGCCCGATTGGGGGTTCGTCGGGAACCCGGGGTTGAGGTCGCTGCAACGCCCTGCTCCTCCCGGCACGGTGTACGTGGGGTACGCCCAGTACCTGTCTTCGGGACGTGCGGAGCTCGTGGCAGGTGGGGACGTCGGCGCGTCGTCGCGCACCACTTCGGGTGGAGGGCTGGTCCTGTCCCTGCTGGATCCGGACCGGGATGGCGTGCCGTCGGACTCGGAGGTGCTGGAGCTCAGGAAGCGCCTCGAACGGACAGGAGCCTTGCGATCCATCGGCAAGGAGCGTGCGGTCTTCTGACTCCGATCCAGGGGCCGATGGTGCGGTGTCGTCGTCATCCTGCGCGTCAGCCCTTCACGGCCCCCGCGGTGAGGCCCTCGGTCAGGAACCGCTGCCCGAACGCGTACATGACCGCCACCGGGATGCTGATCAGCAGTGACGCCGCGGCCAGCTGCCCCTGCGGCACGACGTCACCGAAGATCATCGACTGCATGCCGACGGGCAGCGTCTTGTAGTCGTCCTTGGTGATGAACACGAAGGCGAACAGGAACTCGTTCCACGCGTTGGTGAGCGTGAACAGCGCGACCGCCAGCAGGCCCGGCTTGGCCAGCGGCAGCACGATCCGGATGAACGCCCCGAACCGCGTGCAGCCGTCGACCAGCGCGGCCTCCTCGAGGTCGGCCGGGATCGACTTGAAGTAGCCGACGAGCAGCCACGTCGCGAACGGCAGGGTGAACGTGGGGTAGGCGAGCACCAGCGACCACAACGAGTCGTTGAGCCCGATCCCGCTCATCATCTGGTACAGCGGGATGAACAGCAGCGCGCCCGGCATCACGTAGGTGAGCAGGATCGTCACCGTGAAGCTCTCCGAACCCCGGAACTTCAGCCGCGCCAGCGCGTAGCCGGCCAGCGCCGCGCAGACCAGGGCGATCACGGTGGACGCCACCGACACCAGGATCGTGTTGACGTACCAGGTGCCGAACGCCCTGCCCGTGAACAGGTTGGTGAACTGCTCGGTGCTCCACGGGGTCGGCCAGAGGTCGTCGGTGCGCGCGACGATCTGGTCGTCGGACTTGAAGGCCGTGACCGTCATCCAGTACAGCGGGACGAGCACGAAGCCCAGCAGGCCCACGAGCGCGATCCCCGTGCCGCCGCCGCCGACCAGGCGCGCGGCCCGCCGGTTGCCCCGCGCGGTGAGCACGGAGACGACCCGTCCGACGGCGGCCGCGAGCACCACGAACACGCCCAGCACCAGCGCGGCCTTCCACACGATCCCCGGCGACGCCCAGACCAGCACGAGCACCGAGAAACCGACGACCACCCAGGGCAGCGCTCGGCGCTGAGCGGGCGTCAGCCGCCTGCGCCCCAGGTCGCCCGTGCCCGGCGAGTCGCCGCGTCGCATCATCCGCACGAGGATCACCACGAGGACGGCGATGACCGGCAGCATCACCAGCGTGACCGCGGCGCCTGCACCCAGTTGCAGCTGCTGGATGGCCTTCGAGTAGGCCACCATCACGTACGGGGCGGTGGCGTCGCCCGGTCCGCCCTGGGTCATCAGCCAGATCAGGTCGAAGTTGTTGAACGTCCAGATCGACGACAGCAGCACCGTCACGATCATGATGCTGCGCAGTCCCGGCAGCGTGATGTGCACGAAGCGCTGCCACGGCGACGCGCCGTCCACCACCGCCGCCTCGTAGAGACCGCCGTCGATGGCCTTGAGCCCGGCGAGGAACGTCACCGTGAAGAACGGGACGCCCTTCCAGACGTTGACCAGGATGACCGCGGGCATCGCGAGCGCGGGATCGGACAGCCACTGCGCGGGCCAGGAGTCGACGAGCCCGATCGCGGCGAGGGCGGGCCCGATGCCCGAGTCGGTGAGCAGGACGTTCACGCTGCCGAAGATCGGGTCGAACAAGGACCGCCAGGTGAACGCCGTGACGACCGTCGGCACCACCCACGGCAGCAGGATCACCCCGGCGAGGATCGTCCGGCCGCGGCGCATGTGGTGCAGCATCAACGCCGCGATGAGACCGAGCGTCACCTTGAAGATCTCGGCGTACGCGGTGAAGACGAACGAGTTGAGCACGCCCTTGTGGAACACGGCGTCGTCGATGAGGTCGAGGTAGTTGCCCAGCCCGACGAAGACCGTCTCCGCACCGTGGCGCTCCGTGGTGCTGGTGACGACCGAGCCCGCGATCGGGTACAGGATCAGGCCCGCGACCAGCACCAGCGTCGGCCCGATGAACACCGCGGCGAGGCGCCAGTCGCGCCCGAGCAGGCGCTGCGACGCGGTGAGCGAGGACGACGCGCCCGGCGCCGGACGGACCGGCGCCGGGCGCGGACGCAGCACCGTCACTGCGGGTAGCCCTGCTGCTCGAAGACCTGGACGATCCGGGCGTGGGTCGAGGCGACGGCCTCGGCCGGCCGGGTGCCCTGGATGACCGACTGCATCATGTCGGTCAGCAGGTAGGCGGCGGTCGCGGCTTGCTCGCCGGGGCTCGGGGCCTGGGGGAACGCGTAGCCGGTCTTGGTGGTCAGGGGGAGCGGCACGCGGGTCTGCTCCCGCAGCGCGGGGAAGGCCGGGTCACCGCTGGTGTAGTACGGGTCGGAGTCCCACACCTTGTCCCACGCGGGGTTGACCAGGCACGGTGCCCCCTTCGCGACACCGAGCAGCGCGCTCCCGCCGACCATGAACTTCGCCACCAGCTTGGCGAGGTCGGGGTTCTTCGCACCCTTGAACACGACGAACGAGTTGGACTCGCCGAACGCGAGCGGCCGGTCGATCGCCGGCCCGGTGGCGCCGTTGAACGGGTGCGTGTTGGCGTAGACCGGGTTGTTCTTGGTCTTCGAGTCGGCGTAGACGCTGAACTGGTTGAGCGTGAGCCCCAGGATCTGGGCCAGCCAGTTCTCGTTGTTGCTCGAGTCGGTCCAGCTCCCGATCCCGGGTGGCAGCATCGGCGCGTACTTCGGGTTCGTGTAGATGTCGCCGATGAACGTGACGGCGGCGACGGTCTCCGGCGAGTTGAACACCACCTTCGTGCCGGTGTTGTCCGCGATCGCGCCGCCGTAGCAGTTGATGACGTTGGTGATGAAGCCGTTGGCGTCGCCGGAGCGGTTCACGGTGAGGCCCCAGCCGAACCGCCGCTTCGCCGGGTCGGAGACCTCCAACGCGTTGTCGCGCAGCTCCTCCCACGTGTAGTGGGGCTTGAGCGGGAGACCCTTCTCCTCGTACCAGTCCTTGCGCAGGTACATCGCGGTCGCGATGAAGTGGTAGGGGATCGCGAACCAGCGCCCGTCGAACACGCAGAAGTTGGTCGCCTCCGTCGCGGGCTCACCGTAGAGCGCGCGCATCTCCTCGACCACGTCGGTGACGTCGGTGAGGTGGCCGAGGTTGTGGAGCTGGCCGACGAACCGCCGGTCGCTCAGGAAGGCCAGATCGCGGCTGGTGCCCGCTCGCACCTCGGCGTCCATCTTCGCGACCATGTCGCCGGCGTCGCCGGAGACCAGGTCGTTGTGGATCGTGGTGCCGGTGGCCTGCGCGAAGGCCTGCAGCGACTTGTCCAGGGCCTGGTTGGCGGTCTCCGAGTACAGCTTCTGCGAGAGCATGCCCACCGACCCGCCGCGGAGCGCGGCCGCCTGGTCGAGCAGGGCTTGGGGGACTTGGACGTCGACCTGCGGCGCGGTGGGGCCGCTCCCGCAGCCGGCGAGACCGAGCACGCCCAGCGCGCTCATCCCGAGGAACGCGCGCCTCGATAAGTCCGTTTTCTCTGCCATGACCACTCCTCTCGCGTCCGGTCGGGCGGACGCGTACCGACGGGGCGACGTTGCGACCGGCGGGACAGCGGGGCGAGCGCCGCGCTGCGGGGCGTTTCACGCGGCGAACGAGGCCGATCTCCTGATGACCACGTGCCGATCGGCGAGCCTGTGCACCGCCGGCCGGTGCGGCGTGGGTCCGGCGCCGATCAGCCCCGGCCGGATCGGCGGGATCGCAGGTTCTGCCATGCCTCGTCCGTCCTCGTCATCGGTTCCGGATCTCGGTCGTGCAGTGCGCTAGCGCGGCGGGGCGGCCCGCTTGGTCCGCTGCTCCCTCTCCGCGAGGAGCGTGGAGTTGTTGCTCAGGTGCCTGCGCATCGCCGCGCGGGCACCTGCCGGGTCGCGCGCCACGAGCGCCTCGTAGATCTCCGTGTGGTCGGCGGTGGCGCTGCGCAGCGCGGCCGGCGCCTCGTTGGTGATGCGTCGGCTGGCCGTGCCGAGCCAGCGGGCGGAGTACATGATCCGGTCGAGGATCCGGTTGTCGGCCGCCCGGCAGATCTCCATGTGGAACTCGTGGTCGACCTCGAGGTAGGCGTCGGGGTCCGCCTCGAGCGCCGACATGCGGTCGATCCCGTCCCTGAGCCGGTTCAGCGTCCCGTCGGTGATGCCGGCCGCGGCCATCGCGGCGAGTTCGGGCTCGAGCAGCATGCGCAACTGGTGCAGCTCCTGGAGCAGCTCGCCGACGATCTCCGCGGGCAGCCACTCGACCAGCAACGGGCTCAGGTAGTCCCACTCCGCGACGGGGCGCACGACGACGCGGCGGCCCTGCGAGACGGTGACGATGTCGAGCGAGGCGAGGATCTTGAGCGTCTCCCGCGCCACCACGCGGGACACCCCGAACTCGCGGGAGATGTCGAGCTCCGACGGGGCCCGGCCGTCATCGAGGTCGCCGCTGACGATGCGCCGGGTCAGGTGTGCCGCCACCTGCACCGGGAGAGTCCGGACCCTGACAGCTTCCGGAGACTCTTGTCCCCTTTGCATGTCATCAGCTTATAGGACAAGTTGGACACCGCGACAGTCCGTTCACCTGCACTACCCGGCGGCGGGAGAGAAATGCGGATCGTGAACGTCACGACGGCGGTGGTGGCCTACCACGGTGAGGCCACGCTGGTGCGGATCGACACCGACGAGGGCCTCAGCGGGTTCGGCGAGGCCAATCCCGATGCGGGCGCGGGCGCCGTCGTCGGGATGATCGACTTCCTGACGCCCCTCCTGATCGGCGAGGACCCGCGCAACGTCGAGCGGTGCTGGGAGAAGCTGCGGCGCAGCAGGGTCTTCGCGGGCGCCCAGGGCGGGGTGTCCGTGATCGCCCTCTCCGGGATCGAGATCGCGCTGTGGGACCTCGCGGGCAAGGCCGCGGGCCAGCCGGTCCACCGGCTGCTCGGCGGGAAGTTCCGCGACCGGATCCGCCTCTACGCCGACTGCGGCGACGGCGACGACCCGGCGGGTTCGATCGCGGGGTGCGTCGACCGGGCCCAGCGGATGGTGGCCGAGGGCTTCACCGCCATCAAGTTCGACGTCGACGACCTGCACCACCCCGCCAAGTTCGACGCCTTCAACCACACGATCAACGCCGCCGAGCTGCGATCGATGGTGGCGCGCGTAGCGGCCGTGCGGGAGGCGATCGGGCCGGACGTCGACCTGGCCATCGACCTGCACGCCCGCTACGACGTGCCGAGCGCGTGCCGGATCTCGTGGGAACTGGAGCCGTTCGACCTGATGTGGCTCGAGGAGCCGCTGCCGGCGGAGAACGTCGACGCGCTGGTGCGGGTGCGCGCGCAGACCCGCACGCCCATCTGCGCGGGCGAGAACCTGTACCTGCGGTGGGGATTCCGCGAGCTGCTCGAACGCGGCGCCGTGGACGTCATCGAACCGGACGTGCCGAAGTGCGGTGGCCTTGCCGAGGCCAAGAAGATCGCCAACCTGGCGGAGCTCCACTACGTTCCCTTCGCGCCGCACCTGGTCTCGACGCCGCTGGGCACGATGGCCACGTCGCACCAGTGCGCGGCGATCCCCAACTTCTTCGTCCAGGAATGGCACGCCCTCGAGGAGCGCGCGGTGTGGGACAGCTACGTCCACGCCCCCGACGGAAGCGGCTCGATCGTCAAGGACGGCTACATCACGATTCCCGACACCCCCGGCATCGGCGTGGAGCTCGACATGGACGGCGTCCGGGCACACGCCGTCGCGGGCTACGGGGTGTTCGAGTAGCGGAGCCGATCACCGAGTCCCGCGGGGTGGTGTCCGAATTCTGCGGATCACTGCTGTGCTCGCGGGGATTAACGAGCCGTTGCGGCAGGTCGGGAGCTTCTTCATCGATTTCGCAACCTATTCCTGGTGGTGGTGACTGCTCGTCGTGGATTCACTCGGTCGGCTGTGTCTCCGGTTGCCGGGTTTCCGCTTCAATGGCACCGCACCGCTGTGCCGGCGGTGGGGTGATCGTTCTGACATCCGGGGGGATGTCCATGCTGTTCGGTTGGGAATCTCTGACGTTGTAGTCGTTGGCGTGGGCGACAACGGCTCGTCCGGGTGGCTCCAGGGTCTTTTTCCTGTGGTCGCGTCCTGGCATGTGTCGGCTGATTCGACGTGCCACGTCGGTTTCGGCTGGTTCCTTCATGTCCGGCTTCGCAGTGCGCGCGATTCGCGTATCGATCGAATTCAGGATGTGGGGGAGCGGTGACGGAACCGGGCACGATTCGGATGGGCCGGACTCGCTGGTTGGCTTCGGCGTGCGCCTTGCTGGTGGCGGCGAGCCTGCTGCAACCGGTGACGTGGGCGCGTGCGGCGGCGGGCGAGGTGCCCGGGGTGACGGCGGGGGCGGGACCGGTCGACAGGCCGGCGCCTTCGTCCGCACGTCCGGACGAGGCGGTGCCGCCCGAGAAGTGGCCGCCGGTCGTGCCCGCGGGCGTCAAGGCCGGTGGTGAGCCCGTGCGACTGTCCACTGAGGACTGGGGGCGCGTGCGCAAGCCGGGCCAGGCCGCCGCGGACAACGCCGAGGAGGTGTTCGCCGGAGTCCTGACGCGACCGGGGTTCGCGCTGGGTGACACCTCGCTGGTCGCCTACTTCGACGTGCGGGAGGACGACCGGGCGTGGTCGTCGTGGCGGGCGCGGGTGTTCGACGCGGCCACGGGCGCCGAGCAGTCCTCGACGGTGCTGCCGCGCTCGGAGTTGCAGACCCCGTGCGGCGCGGTGCGCCAGTTCTGCCGCACGTTCGGCGCGGGCGAGGGCTGGGTTCTCGATCCGGGCAAGGAGTACTTCGTCACGCTGGCGGCCATCCTGGACGAGGGCGGCGAGCTCGTGTCCGCGCCGGGGCCGAACACGCGTCCGCGCACGACGGTCGTGCCACCGGAGATCCCGGTCGAGCAGACGTCCGGTTGTGGCTGCGGGTCGGCGTTGAGCACGACCGCCGCGCGGCAGGCGTTCCGCGGTGACGGCGTCAACACGGCGACCGGCGCGTTCACCCGGATCGAGCCCGATCTGGTGATGGCGTCGTTCGGCGTCCCGTTCTCCTCCACGCGCGTGTACTCCTCGACGTTGACCGCTCCGGGGCTGTTCGGGCCGGGGTGGGCGTGGTCGTACGGCATGCGCGTGACGCAGACCGACGAGGGCGCGATCGTGCTGGCCGACGACGGCGCGAGCGTGCTGTACCGGCTGGTCGACGGCGGCTACCGGCGTCCGCCCGGTGTGCGTTCGACGTTGCGCAAGACCGACGCCGGCTGGGAACTGGTCACGGTGGGCCAGCAGGTGTACGGGTTCGACGCGCAGGGTCGCCTGGTGTCGATCCGCACGCCGCGCGGCGTGGGCGTGACCCTCGCGTACGGCGAGCAGGAGATCACGGTCACCGACCCGTCCGGTCGGGTGGTGCGCGCGCGGGTCGAGGGCGGTCTGATCCGCTCGATCACGCTGCCCGACCACCGCAAGGTCCAGTACGAGTACGACGAGGCCGGCAGGTTGGCGGTCTACAAGGACGCCCGCGCCGGCCAGTGGCGCTACGGCTACTCCGCCGAGGGTCGACTGGTCGACGTGACGGACCCGCAGCCGCACCGGACCACGTTGGTGCGCAACGAGTACGACGCGTCCGGGCGGATGGCGCGGCAGCTCGACGCCGTCGGCAACGCCACCGCGTTCGCCTGGAACGCGGACGAGCAGGAGGCGACCACGACCGACGCGGACGGTGTGATAGTCCGCGACGGCTATCGCGGCAACGTGCTGCTCTACACCAGGCGCGGGGCCGGTGACACCGACAACCACCGCTACGACGGCTCGCTCAACCGCAACCTGCTCGTCAACGGCAGCCACAACCAGCACGAGTCGCAGCACGACGCCATCGGCAACCCGACTCAGCGCACCGCACCGCAGGGCTTCGACGAGAAGACGAAGTACGACGAGCGCAACAACCCGATCGAGTTCGTCGACGCCAAGGGCAACGTCTGGAAGAACACCTACAACGAGTTCAACGAGCTGATCCGCAGCACCGACGCCGAGAACCACTCGATCAACCACGCCTACGACGAACGTGGCCTGCGGACCACCACGACCGACCAGCGCGGCAAGGTCACCCGCTATGAGCACATCCCGCCCGGCCAAGCCAACTCCGGGCTGCTCGCGGCCGTGACGTCACCGGAGGGGCGGCGCACCGAGGCGAAGTACGACACCACCGGTCGCCGGATCGCCTCGACCGACCCGCGCGGGACGGTGCCGGGCGCCGACCGTCGGGCGTTCACCACCGAGTACCGCTTCGACGCGCAGGACCGCGTAGTGGAGGTGTCCGAACCGGGCAAGCACCACTCGTGGCGCACGAACTACGACGAGGTCGGCCGGGTCACCAGCACCGTCAACCCCGAGCACGTGAAGGTCGAGTACCACTACCTCGCCAACGGGCGGCTGGCGAAGGTCGCCGATCCGCGCAAGACCACCTCGATCACCTACACCAACGCCGGGCGTCGAGCCGCGGTGCGGATCGAGATGGGGCGCGGTGAGCAGGACATCGTCACCGCCTACCGGTACAACGCCAAGGGCCTGCTGCACCAGACGATCTCACCGCGCGGCAACGTGCCCGGCGCGGTCGAAGCGGACTTCACCACCACGTACCGCTACGACGCCAACGACAACCTCGTGCGCATCTCCCGCCCGTACCCCGGCGGTCAGGTCGTCCACAAGGACATCAAGGTCGACGAGCTGGACCGCACCACGTCCACAGTGGACGAGTTCAACAAGCCGTCGGAGTTCCAGCGCGACAACACCGGCCAGGTCACCGAGAGCAAGGACGCGCTGGGCCGCAGCCTGACCATGGGCTACGACCGCAACGGCCGCCAGACCGCGAACACCGACGCCGGGCGCAACACCACGAAGACCACCTACGACGAGGCCGGCAACAAGATCCGCCAGGAGAACGCCACCGGCGGCGTCACCACGTGGACCTACACCGACGACGGCCTGCTCGCCGGCGTCACCGAACCGCGCGGCAACGTCGAGGGCGCCGACCGCGAGCGGTTCACCACGCACTTCGAGTACGACCTGGCGGGCAACCGCACCAAGGTCGTCGACCCCCTCGACCACACCACGGTCTCGACCTACGACGCCAACAACCGGCTCACCTCGGTCACCGACGCCAACGACCACACCACCCACTACCGGTACCGCGAGGACAACCAGATCGAGAGCGTCCACGCCCCCGACGCCCGGTTCCACCCGCACGCGCCGCACGTCGACGCCACCGTCTACAGCTACCACGCGGACGGCCTGCTCGCGGCGATCCGCGACCCCAACCACCACGTCCGGCGCATCGACTACGACCGGGCCGGACGTCCCACCAGCACCACCGACCCGCTGGGCCGCCGCGTCGAGGCCACCTACGACGTGGAGAACAACCTCGTCGCCGCGCTCACCCGCGGCGAGCACGAGTGGATCAGCGACGCCGAACGGGCCAAGCGCACCATCGTCGACACCTACGACATCGTCGGCCGCCGCACCGAGCGGGCTCTGGGCAACAGCGGACCGAAGTACACGTGGGCCTACGACGCCAAGGACCGCGTCACCGGCTACGGCGACCCGCTCGGCGTGCGCAAGGTGTCCTACGACGACGAGGACCAGATCACTCGCGTCACCCGCGAGGAGGCGGCGGGGCGCAGCGAGACGTTCGACTACGACTACGACGTGCGCGGCAACATCACCGCCCGCGCCTACCCCGACGGCACCCGCGTCACCAGCGGCTACGACGCCGACAGCCGGCTGTCCGAGCTGACCGTCAGCGGCGGCGCCGCGGGCCCGGACGCGGCCACGTGGCGGTTCGGCTACGACGTCGCGGGCCGTCGCACCAGCACCACCCTGCCCCAGGGCACCGGCCTGGTGGAGCGGCGAACCTACGACGACGCCGGCCGGCTGACCGGCATCGGCACCGATCGCACCCCGGGCACCGGACCACCGGTCGACGTGCAGGACCCGATCTCGGCCTACCGGCTCGACCTGGACCCCGTGGGCAACCCGATCAAGGTCACCACGACCCGCGGCGGGGTGTCCGAGGCCGTCGCCTACGCCTACGACCCGGCCGACCGCGTCACCTCCGCCTGCTACGCCGCCACCAGCTGCGACCGGCACGCCGAGGCCGCCGGGCGCATCGACTACAGCTACGACCTCGTCGGCAACCGCCTGACCCAGAAGCGCACCGGCACCGCCGGCAGCGACACCACCCGTTACCTCTACGACGCCGCCGACCAGTTGCGCAAGCGCATCGTCACGCCGCAGCACACCGGCAACCGCCCCGACGGCGAGGCGAGCGGTTGGCCCAGCACGGTCACCGACTTCGACTACGACCTCAACGGCAACCAGACCAAAGCAGGTCGGGACACGTTCGCCTACCACCTCGACAACACCCTGGCCAGTGCCACCACCGGGGGCCGGACCACCGCGTTCGCCTACGACGCCACCGGCCTGCGCCTGACCGCCACGTCCGGTGAAGGCCAAGCGGCCACCACCCAGCGCTGGAGCTGGGACGTCAACGGCACGCTGCCCCAGATCGCCCTGGACACCACCAGCAACGCCGCTGGTGCGGTCACGGAGCGCCGCGGCTTCACCTACGGCCCCGACGACGAGCCACTGGCCCTGCTCGACCCCACCACCGGCGCGCACGCCTACACGCACGACTGGCTCGGCGGCGTGGCCAACATGCTCAGCCCCAACGGCGTCCCCGAGGCGGGCTACGACTACGACCCGTTCGGCAACCCCCGCGAGGGCGACACCCTCAAGCCCGGTGATCCCTCCGGTCCCGCGAACCCGCTGAAGTACACCGGCGCCTACCAGGACTCCACCTCGGGCGAGGGCAACTACTACCTCCGCGCCCGCAACTACAACCCCGACACCGGCCGCTTCACCAGCACCGACCCCATGCCCCAACCAGGGCCGGCCATCTCCGCCTACGCCTACGCCGAGAACAACCCGCTGTCCTACACCGACCCGACCGGCGCGGTGGTCGACGCGGGCGGCGGCAGCGGCTCACCGTCCGAGACCGGAGCCGCCCAGCCCACCGGACCCAGCCCTGAGGACGTCGCCAAGGCGCAGCAGATCCAGAGCAAGAGCCTGCTCGACGTCATCCTGGAGGCGGGCGGCCAGATCCTCATGGAGTTCCTGGGGATCAACGACATCATCAACTGCCTCAAGGGCGACATCGGCGCCTGCGTCTCCATGGTCATCGGCGCCCTGCCCTGGGGCAAGATCTTCAAGGCCAAGAAGATCGCCGAAGCCATCTTCCGCGCCGGCAAGGCCGTGGTCACCTTCTTCCAGGAGATCAAGTGGGCCCGCGCCATCATCCAGGGCGCGGAAAAGGCCGCCGAAGCCGCCAAGGCCGCCGCCGCTGCCGCCGCGAAGGCCGCCGCCGAGAAAGCCGCCAAGGCGCGCGCGGCAGCGGAGGCGGCCGCCAAGAAGGCCGCGGCGCAGGCGGCGGAACGGGCCAAGGCACTGGCCGCCAAGGCTAAAGCGGCGACGAAGAAGAAAGCGCCCGAATCCTGCCCGGTGCGGCGCAAGCACAGCTTTACGGCCGGCACGCGCGTTCTCATGGCCGACGGCACGACCAAGACGATCGAGTCGGTCACGCCGGGTGACGCGGTGCGCGTCACCGACCCCGCCACCGGACGTACCGAGAACCGACAGGTGACCCGTGCGATCCGCACCGACCACGACAAGGAGTACGTCGACCTCGTGGTCCAAGGTGGCGGGGCGGAGCACAAGATCACGACGACCGCCAACCACCCGTTCTGGTCCGTGGCACCGGGCCGCTGGACCGACGCGGGCGACCTGCGCGCGGGCGACCTGCTTCGCACCGCGACCGGCGCCCGTGCCCGGGTCGGCGCCGTCCGCGCCCACAGCACCGCGCAGCGGACCTTCGACCTGACGGTCGACGACGTCCACACCTACTACGTGCTGGCCGGCCCCATCTCCCTCCTGGTGCACAACGTCGACGAGTCGCGGCTCTGCGACCTGACGCTCGGTCCGGGGCCGAACGCCAGGGAGGGTGTCGCGCTGCCGGGTGGTGACAAGGACGCGCCGGGCGTGCAGGATCTGACGAATGAGGCCGGAGACCGGCACGGGTGCCACACCTGTGATGCGAGGACACCTGGCACCAAGGCGCAGCCCGGCCGGCCGCAGGGCAACTGGATCACCGACCACCAGGGCGCGACCAGGTTGGTCGAGGACGCTCCGTTCGACACCTTCCAGACCGGGTACCCGCACTGCTGGCCCTGCGCCCGGCAGCAGGCCGGTGTGGTGACGCAGATCAACCGGGGAAACTATGACTTTCCAATCGAGCCCTGACGAGTCGCTCATCGGGCGGGCGACGTTCTTCGTCGACCACGGGCTCATCATGATCGAAGATCCCGAGAGCGCGTTCCTCCACGACCTCTGGGATCCGGCCGCCGAGTACGTGAGCGCCGGTCCGGATTCCGTCTACCTCTCGGTGCAGCCGTCCGTGGACGGGCCGGTCGAGATCGGGATCTTCAGGTCCGAGGCGGGCCTCGTGGACGGTGTCACGTATTTCGACGGCGAGATCGTCACGAGGTCCGGCCGGTTCGTCATTCACGATGCCAACGACGTGATGTGCTTCACCGTTCGTCAACCCAGTGGTCGAGCGAGGGTCAGGGTGAACGTGGACGAGCCCGGACTCGCCAGTCGAATGAGCGTGGCGTTCTTCCTCGAATAACCGAACCTTGTCACCGTGGTCGGCGGCGGGCCTGGGCCATCCCGGCGCGCGGTGCCGGCGGGCGTCGGCGATGCTGTGGGCGTGGAGTACGTGTCCAGAGTGCCGCGACCGCCGTTGGACGGGCTGATCGACGACCTCTACTACCTGGAGGGTGCGCCGCCGTACGCCCGGCTGACGCTGCCGCCGATGCCGGCCGGGTTGCTCATCGTCAACCTCGGGGCGCCGTTCCGCATCCGCGGCGGCGCGGAGGTCGCGACGGCCGAGTACGCCGACGGCTGCGTGGTCACCACGCCCACCCGCGCGTTCGAGTTCGGCTATCCACTGTGGACCCGGTCCGTCGGCGTGCACTTCAAGCCGTGGGGGTTGGCGCCGTTCCTGCCGATGCCCGCGGTCGAGTTGTGCGACCGGCCGGTGACCGTGGAGCAGGTGTGGGGCCGGCCCGCCATCGCTCGGCTGCGGGACCGGCTGGCCACGGCGGACGGACCGCACGAGATGCTGACGCTGCTCGAGGAGGAGCTGATGCGCCGGCTGTGCGAGACCGCCGGCCTGGGATTGGTCCGCCACACGAGCAGCGTCATCGCGGCGACCGGCGGGGCCGTGGCGATCGGCGACCTGAGCGCGGCGGCCGGTGTCAGCAGCACTCATCTGGCACGGCGGTTCAAGGAGGTCGTCGGCGTCACGCCGAAGCGGCTGGCCCGCACCCACCGCTTCGCCACCACCGTGCTCTCGATCAACCCCGCCGAACCGGTCGACTGGGGCGACCTCGCCGATGGCGCGGGCTACTTCGACCAGGCCCACTTCGGCCACGAGTTCCGGGCGTTCACCGGGCTCACGCCGACCCGGTACGTCGAAGTCCGGCGGCGGTTCCTGCGCGAACACCCCGGCCACGCGCTGGACGGCTGGCCGCTGCCGGCCGATTGATTTCTTACAAGAGCGACCGCTCACGGCAGGCTAGTTTTGAGCCCACCCCGAAGCAGAGGAGAGTCCCGTGGGCAAGGTGGTCCTGTACAGCTCGGTGTCGGTGGACGGCTTCATCGCGGACGAGGCCGACCAGCCCGGACCGCTGTTCGACTGGCTGTCCAACGGTGACGTCCCGCTGGACGAGAGCGGCGTGCTGAAGGTGTCGCAGACGTCCTACGACTACACCCGGCCGTACTGGGACCGGATCGGGGTGACCGTCGTGGGCCGCCACGTCTTCGACCTGACGGACGGCTGGGACGGGAAGCCTCCGGGCGGGATCGACCACGTGGTCGTCGTGACGCACCGGCCGCAGCCGGAGGGTTGGGATCCCGCGGCGCCGTTCCACTTCGTCGACGGCGTCGAGGCAGCGGTGGCCAAGGCGCAGGAGCTCGCGGGTGACCGCGTGGTCGAGGTCGCTGCCGGCGACGTCGGTGGCCAGGTGCTCGCCGCGGGTCTGGTCGATGAGGTGCGCATGGACGTCGTGCCCGTGGTGTTCGGGTCCGGCAAGCGCTACTTCGGGTCGGTCGACGCGCAGCACCTGCTGGAGGATCCCGACGTGGCGATCCAGGGCAACCGGGTGCTCCACCTGCGTTATCGGGTGCGCCGTTGACCAAGCCGAGCGGGTCCGCGTCCACTGTGGATGGTTACGTGAGATCTGGGCTGTGTCTGCGCATCGCCGTACTTGGTCGGGCGGCCGCCGATCGCCTCAGCACCTCCCTGCGGCAGGGGTTTCCGTCGTACATCGCTGCCTGTCCGGTCAGCGGCCTTCGTCCTCGGTGAGCTGTGCGAGCAGGGCGAAGCCGTGCTGATCCACCGGGATCGCGGTCGCGGAGAGCAAGGCCACCGCGGTGCCGGCCGCGAGGTCCAGGCCCAGCCAGCTGCGGAAGCCGCCGGTGCCGCCGTTGTGCCACGTGATGGCGCGCCCGTTGCGCTCGATCGCGAGCCACGCCGCGCCGATGCGCACCACCGGGCCGGTGAAGTTCTCGACGGGGTGCAGGGCGGCGGTGCCGGGCGCGGTGCCGTCGAGGAGGGCTGAGGCGAGGCGGGCCAGGTCGTCGATGCGAGCTCGGATGCCTCCGGCCGGTCCCAGCGCTTCACCCGTCCACGGCTGACGTTTGCGGCCCACCTGGTCCGGCTAGGGGTCCGCGAAGACCAAGGTGGGATCACCATGTTCGTGGTCGTCATCGTCTCCACGCTCCTACCGGTCGCCGGGCTCCTGCTGGACGGGAGGACTGGCCTTGGCGGCCAAGGGACATGCGCAGGCCACGCCTACCTGTCCGTCACCGGCCAGGCCGACACCGTCTCGGAGGCGGTCACCGTGAACCGGCCGGGCACGGCAGCGCCGAGGCTCACCTGTGTGCTCCTCGCTCGATCGCCTTCGCGACCAAGCCAACAGGGTGTGGAATCCGGTGTGGTGTAGTGGTTCAGTGATCGCAGGGCTGTCCATGAGCGCGGTGGCCGGCCTGCGGCGTGGAACTCGTCCGTCGCGTGCCAGGTGGCGTCATCTTCTCCGCGTCACGACCGGTCGACCTGCCGGTGTCGCTCGCCAGTTCCGCTGCAACGAATGAGGAAGTGATGTACTACCTCAGCATCTCGAAGCACTCACCGTTCGAGCGCGCGCGTGCGCGTTCCGGGGGTGAGTGGGGCTGGACGTCGTTCGACGAGGTCGGGCAGGTCTTCGACGGTCGGGAACTGACTCTGCGGGACTACGTCGAGGTCGAGGACCGCTATGTCTGCGCGGTGCGCACGGTCATGGAGTCGTTCGGTGCCCATCAGGCGGTGTTGCGGCACGTCTTCATGGATGAGCTTCCGTCGGAAGAACTGGGTGAGCTGTACAACGGGCGTGTCGTAGGCCGACAGGAGGTCGAGCTCCTGGTCCGAGCCATGCTCAGGGGAGCGGCTTACCACACCCACCTCGACCTGGGCGGCGGGGTGGGTGTACAGGTCAGCTTCGACTTCTACCTCAACGTGTATGCGCCGGGCGAGCTGTCGGCGCTCGTCGAAGTCGTCGGTGAGTGCGGGCTCTACGTCGACTACTTCGAGGAAGAGGGTGATCCGGACGACGACGAGATCCCACCTCCTCGGGCGGACCACGGCTTCTGGGCTGCGGTGCGCGATGCGGTCGGGCCATCCGCCGGGCCGGTGTTGCTGATGGAGCGGCGCGCCGGCGGGCGTTACGGTGAGGATTGGTACCTGGTTGGTGCCGAGGATCTGGACGACGTGGTGTCCGGGCTCAGGGTCGGCGCGGAGGTGTTGGTCTATCCGGATCTGGAGGTGACCGCCACGACGCCGGGCGAGTTGGTCGAGTCGGTTGCTTCGTCGGTGGGGTCGTTGTCGGCCATCGTGCTCTTCCGCCGTCCGCGGCCGGTGCCGCGGTTGGACTACCTGAGGTTGAGCGCGGGGCTGGGTTCGACGGTCCCGGAGGCGTTCGTGGAAGCAGAGGGCCTCGGGTACTTCCTGGACCCCGACCTGGAGGCCACCGACAGCCGCTGCGTGCGGGCGACTGTGTGATCCGGAGCCGCCCGGCCATGGGGTTCGGACCGGCGGGCGTGTCACCGCGGTGATGCTGTGGCGGCGAGAGTCTCGTCCGAGCAGATCTGGCAGCGTGGTGGTATTCGCTGAGGATGCCGTGCACTCATTGCCGTCGGCGGCCGCCGAGTCGAGTGACGGCTGCTTGGCCGGTGGCCGGCTGTGGCAGCGGTTTCGGCGTTCCGGCCGCACTTGATGACCAGGTGCGTTCCGCTGGCAGTGGCCTTTCCGACCCGATATTGGTGACGAAGGCTCCAGTAGACCTACCAGTAGAGTGTCGGCCTTTGCTGAACGTCACTGACGAACCCCACCGACCGCGCCGTGGTCGCCACCATCGTCGACGACGAAGGCGACATGACCCGCCTGACCGTGGCCGGCGAGGACAGCACCAACGGCAGCGTGGACGGCACCTCGCCGACGGTCACCGCCGTAGCCCGGTACGAGCACCTCGAACCGGGCTACGCCGTGACCGGCGACGTTGACTGGGAGTTGCACAGGACATGACGTGTCGGAACTTGAGTCCGCGAACACCGCTTCGATCGCGTTGCAGGACATACGGGGCTTCAGCCGCTGGTGTACAGCTCTTCGGCGCAATGATCTTTCGGGGGTGTTGGATTGGTTGATCGACTGCCGGCTTGGATGCCCGACTGGAGCGGTGCTGGACGCATTGCGGAAGAGGTCGACGTAGTGGCATTGAGGGCGGTGGTTCGCTCGCTGATCAATGTGGTGTTCACCGATGACACGGCCCTGCTCGACTCCTTGGGTGGTTCCCTCGAATCATCTCTTGTCACGCCACTGGGCATCCTTTCGGAAGTTTACGAGAGTGGCGATCTGGTGGAGCTGATCGTCGCGGCCAGGCTCGTGAAGAGGTCGGCAATTGGCCATCTGGGCGGGGCGCCAACAGGCCTGGGAATGCTGATCGAGGCTTTGCCGGATCCCGCGGGAGCGGGGTAGCTTCCGTTGCATCGCCCGAGTACGCAGGAAGGGCTTGGCAGGCAAGTACCGGCCGTTGATCGCTCATCTCATGTCCACGCGGCAGTGGGGGACAACAGCGGCTCGGCCAATGGGCAGTCGTGGCGTGACGCCGACTGGTTCCTCGCGCCGGCCGTGCCTTCGTCGGGAAGGCTCATTCAGGGGTGGGTCAGGCCGTGTCGGTCGTCGTCGGTCCACTCGGGGGAGCGGCCGGTCTCGGTGCAGTACTCGGCCCAGGTCTTGCGGTGCTGGGTCGGTGGTGCTGCCCTGGTCCAGTACGTGACCTGGCCGTTGTAGCGCCACGCGCCTGTCGCCGGTCCGTACTGGCTGATGAGGGTGCCGGTGCGTTCCAGTCGACCGAGGGCGACGCCGAAGCGGACGCTGGATGCGGTGTAGGCGCGGGAGCCGAACATGGAATGTCCCTGTTCGGCGACGTGCGCGGCGAACAGGTCGGGGAAGCGGGTGCGCAGGCGGTGCTCGACGATTCCGTACTCGAGGAAGGGGTCGTCGGGGTCGATGCAGTGGTCGAGTGGTTCGAGCAGGTCGTCGGTCACGCCTTCCTGCACTTCGCTCGGCGGTTGGACCGCCTTGCGGGTGGTCAGCCATTCGTGGTCGCCGTGCGCCTGCCGGTTGGTGCAGCGGTACTGCAGCACGCCGTCGGGCAGCCTGCGGGGAGGCAGCACGTCATCGGCGGTGAAGCACTTCGGACACGTGATGATCAACGGTATTCCTTCGGGATGCCCTCGACGAGGGAGCGTTCGGCCTGGTCGGGTGCGCAGCCCTGTTCCCGGGCCCACCGGGCGAGCAGGATCGACATATCGCACTCATCGCGATCCGTGCCCGACCGTTACAAGCAGGGGCAGAGTCAGCGGTCGACCACACCCAGTTTGGTTCGCACGTGGCCGATCAGGATGCCGTCGGTGGGGGTGGACCCGGGTGACCCTGGTTGCCGGCTCACGCGATCGTGGTGGCGGGAGGGGTCGCAGGGGGTTGGTCGTGCGGCTACATTGCTTGACAATCAACAGCACTCGGCGTGAGGACTGCTGATGTCGACCACCGCCACCGTTCGTCCACCTGGGACGTACCCCGGTGCGTTGCCGTTCTTGGGGCACGCGCTGCGGATGAAGCGAAGTCCTGGCTCGTTCCTGCTCGAACTCCAGTCGGGCGAACCCGTCACGCGGATCCGGCTGGGGCGCAGGCCGATGTACGTGGTCAACGACCCGGAGCTCGTGCGTGACGTCATGCGTCGACCCGACGTGTTCGCCAGGGGTGGTCCGATCGCCGATCGGTTCCGGCAGATGTTCGGCAACGGGTTGGGGATCTCGGACGGGCCGTTCCACCGGCGGCAGCGACGGTTGGTGTTGCCGGCGTTCCACCACGGGCGGATCGCGGACTACGCGGCGGTGATGAGTGCGCACGCGGAGGAGAGGGCCGACTCCTGGCGCGACGGCCAGCGGGTCGAGGTGCACGAGGAGATGGACGAGCTCGCGCTGGCGAACATCGTCCGGGTCATCGTCGCCGACGGCGCATCGCTGGATCGGGCGCGGTTCATGGCGGCGACGTCGGTGGTGCTGGGTGGGTTGTTCCGGCGGATGACCGCTCCCGCTGTCCTCACCAGGCTGCCGACGCCGGGCAACCGTCGCTACCGCGGAGCGGAGGAGTTCCTCCGGCGGACGATCAGGGCGGTGGTCGACGACTACCTGGCGACGCGGACCGACCGGGGCGACCTGCTGTCGAAGATGGTCCTCGCCGGCGACGACGGCGAGCCGGCCATGGACGACCGGCAGCTGCACGACGAGGTCATGACCTTCCTGATCGCGGGCAGCAACACGGTCAGCAACACCCTGTCCTGGGCCTTCCACGAGATCGGCGCCGACCCGGACGTCGAGCGCCGCCTGCACGACGAGGTCGACCGGGTGTTGGCCGGAAGAACGGCCACCTACGAGGACATCGACCGATTGGTCTACACCCGACGGTTGATCACGGAGACGCTCCGCCACCGGACGCAAGGCCTGTTCCAGAGCCGTTCCACCACAGTGGACACTCGACTGGGCGACTACCACCTCCCCGCCGGGGCGGTCGTGCTCTACAGCGCGTACGCGCTCAACCACAACCCCCGCATCCACGCCGACCCCGAACGCTTCGACCCCGACCGGTGGCTGCCCGAACGCGTCGACCCACTGGCGCGCGCCGCGTTCCTGCCGTTCGGCATCGGGCTCCACGGGTGCGTCGGCGAAGGACTCTCCCGGGCGGAGCTGGTCCTCTCCCTCGCCACGATCGCGGCGCGGTGGCGGCTGGTTCCCGTGCCCGGCCACCGCGTGCGGCCGAAGCCCGCCGTCACGATGCCGGTGAACGCGCTGCCGATGATCGCGCACAGCCGCGGCGTGCGGCCTCGTGCCGGTGGCTCCGCGGCGCGGGGGGAAGAACCGATCCACCCGGGCTGATGCACTCGATCGGGGCCAACCGGGCGACGACGGCGGTTCGCGGCGTCCGGGCGCGGTAGCGTCCCGTGGCGCAGGCTGTGGGTCATCTCCAAGAGGAGAAGCCGTGGGCAATTCCCGCCTCGAACTGTCTCCAGTGGTCGCGACGACGATGTTGATCCGCAAACCACTGGCGGAGGTCTTCCGGGCTTTCACCGATCCCTCGATCACGAGCAGGTTCTGGTTCACCCGGAGCAGCGGTCCGGTGGAACCGGGAGCCGAACTGCGGTGGACGTGGGACATGTACGACTTGACGGTCACCGCACGGGTCAAGGAGTTCGAGCAGGACCGCCGGTTCGCCATCGAGTGGCAGAACGGCCCCCGCCCGACGACGTTCGAGATGCGCTTCGCGGCGTGGTCGGACGACGTGACCCGCGTCGACCTCACCGAGACGGGGTTCGGCGGCGCCGAACCCGACGAGATCGTCACCTGGGCCCTGGGCTCGATGGGCGGGTTCACCGAGGTGCTGGCCGCGGCGAAGGCGCTGCTCGAGCACGGCATCGTGCTGACGCTCGTCGCCGACCGGCATCCCGAGGGCATCGGCGGGAGCTGAGCGCGCCGTCGAAGGCCCATCCAACGGAGGGCGGAGTCCACCGTGCTGCAGTCACAGCTCAGGTCCCCCGGCACGGCGGTCGGCGCCACGCCCCGCCGCGGTGGGACGTTGACGATGGTCGGCGCGGGGGACGTCGACAACCTCGACCCGGCGCTGGCCTACCACACCGTGACGAGGGGCATCCTGCGCGCGTACACCCGGCAGCTCGTGGGGTACGTGGCCAGTCGGGACCGGGTCGAGGCGGGGACGCTCGTCGCCGACCTGGCCACCGAGGTGCCGACCGCGGCGAACAGGCGGCTCACCGGGGACGGCACCCACTACGCGTTCACCCTCCGCGGCGGGGTTCGGTGGGACGCACCGGGCGGCGCCCGCCCGGTCACGGCGTGGGACGTGGTGCGCGGCATCAAACGCCTGGCGCACCCGATGGCCAACAGCCCGGGACTCGCCTACTACCTCAACGCCATCGAGGGCATGGCGGAGTTCCGCGACGTGCTCGCCGACGCGCCCCGCACGGTCGAGGCGGTCGCGGACCGGTTGGAGCACACCGGGATCAGCGGTGTCGTCGCGCTCGACGACACCGAGGTCCGCTTCACCACGCGCTACCCGATGTCGGACTTCCTCAACATGCTGGCCCTGCCGTTCGCGTCCCCCGCGCCGGAGGAGTACCTGTTCGTCGCGCCGGGCAGCCCGGAACTGGCCGTGATCTCCAACGGCCCCTACCGGATCACCGCCTACCGCCCCGGCGAGCGGATCGAGTTGCGCCGCAACCCCGCCTGGGACGCGGCGACCGACGACCTCCGGGCCGCGCACCTCGACGGCATCGAGATCAGGCAGGGCTTGGACGAGCGCGAGTCGCACGACCTCGTCGCCCGCGGCGAGGCCGACATGCTCTGGGACGTCCAGCCGCTCACCGAGGAACTCCCCGCGCTGCTCGCGGCGGACGACCCGCGCCTGGAGGTGTGCCCGGCCGGTCTGCTCAGCCCGTACGTCGTGGTGAACTTCGCGAGCACGGCCGAGGGCGGCGCCACCGGCAAGCAGGCCGTCCGCACCGCCCTCCAGTACGCGGTGGACAAGGCGTCGGTGTCACAGGTGTGGGGCGGACCGCGGCTCAACGACATCGCCGACCAGGTCCTGCCGCCGCTGTGCCTGGCCCACCGGGAGAGCCGCCCGCACGCCACGGACGGTGGCCGGGGCGATCCCGAGCGGGCACGGCGGCTGCTCGCGGAGGCGGGCTACCCGGACGGCCTCACCCTGCGGCTGGTCTACCGCGACCGCGACATCCACCCGGCCACCGCCGAGGCGGTGCGGGCGGGCCTGGCCAGGGCGGGCATCCGCGTGCGGCTCGTCCCGGCGTCGATCAACGAGCTGTTCTCGGCGTACCTGTCCTCGTCGGCGTCCGCACGGCCGGAGGACTGGGAACTCGCGCTCACCGGCTGGGAGCCGGACTGGTACGGCAACAACGCCCGCACCTACCTCCAGCCGCTGTTCGACAGCCGTGACGTGCCGCGCGACGGCGACTGGGGCTCGAACTTCGGCCGCTACCGCAGCGAGCGCGTCAACGAGCTGCTCACGGCGGCCCTGACGTGCGCCGACGAGGAGCGCGCCGGCGAGCTGTTCCGGGAGGTGGAGGCGCAGGTGCTGCGGGACGGCGCGATCGTCCCCGTCCTGTTCGCCCACCAGTACTGGTTCCACTCCACGAGGGTGCGGAACTGGTTGCCGTACCCGGTGCTCAACGGCGATCTCACCAACCTCTGGCTGGCGGACGGGAACGAGTCGGAGTGATGCGGGGTGACCTGGGGATTCCGGCGACACCTTCGCGTGAAGCTGACCAGGGATCCTTGGGGCCACCCCAGTGCTCTGGTAGGCAGGAATCACCGCGCAAACCGTGCCCGGTAAGGGTTTTCGGCCCGTTGGAGGGGTGATGCAGCAACCGCGCTTGCTTTTACCGACGGCGTGGTCGCCGCGGCCTCTTCGCGAGTGGGACTGCCGCTGCGGCTGGCCGACTTCTCGCGCCGGGGCTTCAGGGTAGACCGCCCGGCGCAGCGCGCCGTCCTGGAACGGCACGCGCGGAACTTCCTCGGCGGGTTCAACCTCGCGGTGCGGTCGTGGCGCCGACCGCACGAGCCGCTGAGCCGGGTGGACGGTGAGGAGCGCGGGTTCGCCTACGAAGGCGCCGCGATGTTCGCCGGGCTGCTCGACCTGGCCACCGGCGGCCGGGCGGGCGCCCTCGACCGGTTGCTCGCCGGGCCGGGGAACGCGTACGCGCACCTGGTGCACGTCGGCGCCGGGTGGTTGTTCACGGCGGCGCGCGTGCCGGTGCTGCCGCGCCTGCCCCGCACCCCGCTGCTGCGGTGGCTCGCCGTCGACGGTTCGGGGTTCGGCGAGGTGTACTTCGGCGGCACGCGGGCGTTGCTGCGCCGGGCTTCGCGCGCACCGGGGCCGGTGTGGCAGGCCCGCCTGGCCGGCTGCGGGCGGGCGCTGTGGTTCGCCGAGTCCGCCTGCCCGGCGGGGGTCGCCGACGTGATCGACCGCGCGCCGGCCGTCGCGCGGCCGCACCTGTGGAGCGGTGTCGGGCTCGCCGCCGCGTACGCGGGCGCGGTGGACGGATCGGCCCGCGCCGAGCTGATCGACCGCGCCGGACGGCACCGGGCGCACTTCGCGCAGGGCGTCGTCTTCGCGGCGGGCGCCCGGGTCCGCTCGGGAGTCGTGCCGCGGCACACGAGTGAGACGTGCGCGCAGGTGCTCGGCACGACCGCCGAAGCAGCCGCGCGCTGGGCCGACGAGGCCTGCGCGGACCTGCTCGATGCCACCGACGTGCAGGCGTACCTGGAGTGGAAGGCGCGGCTGCGCGACCGGATTGCCCCAGAAACCTGAGCCGACCGCTCGCCAGGGAGGACCGATGGGTGTGACGGTGACCGCTGCCGCGCGCAAGATTTTGTCCGTGATCGTCGTGGTGGCCACGTGCGCCGCCGCCGGCCTGATGGTGGTGCGGCCGGGTCTCGGCGAAGAGACCGCCGCCGCCCGGTTCGGGTTCACCGCGCTGGAGCTCAACGAGACGCCGGTCGGCGCGCGGACCGAGCGCGCCGTCGCGCCGGAGCTGCACGACATCCGCGGCTGGATCTCGTCGGTGGGCGCGGCCGTCGCGCTGGCGGACGTGCGCGGCACCGGGCGGGCGGCCGACGTCTGCCTCGTCGACCCGCGCGACGATTCGGTGACGTTGCGCCCGGCGCCGATCGGCGGTGGTGTCCCCTACGCCCCGCTCGCGCTGCGGCCGGACGGCCTGCGCTACGACTCGACGATGGCGCCCATGGGCTGCGTCCCGGCCGACCTCGACGAAGACGGCGACGTGGACTTCGTCGTGCACTACTGGGGCCGCTCGCCGGTCCTCTTCGTCAACACCGGCGGGACCGGCGCGCCCACCCGGTTCCGGGCAGACGAGCTGATCGAGCCGATGGCGGTGTGGAACTCCGGCACGCTCAACGTCGGCGACATCGACGGCGACGGCCACCTCGACATCCTGGTGGGCAACTACTTCCCCGACGGCGCGCGCGTCCTCGACCCCACCGCGTCGGACGAGACCCGCATCCGGATGCAGGACTCCATGTCCTCGGCCCGCAACGGCGGCGTGAACCGGATCCTGCTGACGCGGCCGACGGGTGTCGCGGACCGCAGGCCGGCCGTCGTGGACGCCAGCGTGGCCCTGACCGGCGACGCGGCCCAGTCGTGGACGCTGGCCACCGGGTTGCAGGACCTGACCGGCGACGGCCTCCCGGAGATCTACCAGGCCAACGACTTCGGGCCGGACCAGCTGATGGTCAACCGCTCGGTGCCCGGCGCGGTGCGGTTGCAGGAGGTCACCGGCGCCCGCGACCTGGTGACGCCGAAGTCGGAGGTGCTGGGCCGCGACTCGTTCAAGGGCATGGGCGTCGCCTTCACCTACCCCGGTGGCGCCGGCCTGCCGATGATGGTCGTCAGCAACATCACCGTCCCGTACGGCCTGCACGAGAGCAACTTCGCGTTCGTCCCGGACGGCGCGCCGGACGACCTGCTGGCGGGCGAGGTGCCCTTCACCGAGCGCAGCGAGGCGCTGGGCCTGGCCCGCGCCGGCTGGTGCTGGGACGTCAAGGCGGGCGACTTCGACAACGACGGCGTCGACGAGCTCGTCCAGGCCAACGGCTTCCTCAAGGGGGAGGTCAACCGCTGGCCCGTCCTGCAGGAGTTGGCGATCGCCAACGACGAGCTGCTGCGCCACCCGGCGGTGTGGCCCCGCTTCGGCCCGGGTGACGACCTGTCGGGCCACGAGCCGAACCGGTTCTGGGTCCGCGACGCGAGCGGCCGGTACTTCGACCTGGCGGACCGGGTGGGCGCGTCCTTCCCCGACAACACCAGGGGACTTGCCGTCGGCGACGTCGACGGCGACAACCGCCTCGACGTCCTGGTGGCCAACCAGTGGGAGGACTCCGTGCTGCTGCACGGCGTGAAGGGCGGCCCGGCGGCGGACCTGCGCCTCGTGCGCCCCGGCGCGGTCGGCGGCGGGTTCGTCGACGCCATCGGCGCGCAGGTGGAGCTGCACCACCCCGACCGCCCGCAGAAGGCGCAGCTCTACCCGGCGAACGGGCACAGCGGGGTCTCCGCCGCGCAACTGCACTTCGCGCTGCCCGGAGGAGGTCCGGTGCGGGCCACGATCACCTGGCGGGACGGCTCCGGCACGCACCGCGCCGACGTCCTGGTCACGCCGGGGCACCGCACGGTCGAGCTCGGCCCCGGCGCGACGGCGGTGACCCGATGACCGCGACCCGCCTCGACGGCGCCTCACTGGACGAGCGGCCGCTCGTCGCACCGGGGAAACCCGGGCTGACCCCCGATCAGCGCCGGGTCAAGGCGTTGACCCGGTTCGCCGTCTCGATCACCGCGTTCAACGTCCTCGGGCACGTGTTCCTCGGGTTCGAGCAGGCGCCCGTCACGCCGGTCGTCGCCGTCCTCGTGAGCTACGCGTCCGCGCTGTGCTTCGAGGCGCTCGACGCCTGGGCGTTCGGCAGGCGGGCCGAGTTCGCCAAGGGCAGGCGGGCGTTCGTGGTCTTCCTGCTGCCGGCCCACATCACCGGGCTGGCGACCGGGATGCTGTTGTGGGGCAACGCCTCCCTGTGGCCCTACATCTTCGCCATCCTGGTGGGCAACGGGTCGAAGTACCTGGTGCGGCTGCGCGTGCGCGGCAGGCTGAGGCACGTGCTCAACCCGTCCAACACGGGCATCGCGGTGGTGCTGCTGCTGTTCCCGTGGGTGAGCATCGCGCCGCCCTACCACTTCACCAGCAACACCTCGGGCGCGATCGACTGGCTGCTGCCGCTGGCCGTGCTCGCGGCGGGCACCGTGATCAACGTCAAGCTGACCGGCCGGATGCCGCTGATCGCGGGCTGGCTCGGCGGGTTCGTGGCCCAGGCGCTGCTGCGCTGGTTGCTGCTGGACCACCACCTGCTCGCGGCGCTGGCGCCCATGACCGGGCTGGCGTTCATCCTGTTCACCAACTACATGATCACCGATCCCGCCACGTCCCCGGCCGGCAGGCGCGACCAGGTCGTCTTCGGCGTCACCGCGGCGGCGGTCTACGGCCTCCTCGTGGTGTCGGGGATCTCGTTCGGGTTGTTCTTCGCCCTGGTGATCACCTGCGTGCTGCGCTGCCTCGTCCTGCTCCTCCGCACCGGCCGTCGCGGCACGCCGGGGGCCACACCGTGAGCGGTCGGCCGCCGATCGCGGTGGTCGGCATCGCGTGCCGCTACCCCGATGCCGAGGGTCCCGCCGAACTGTGGGAGGCGGTGCTCGGCCGCCGCCGCGCGTTCCGCCTGCTGCCCGACCGGCGGCTCGGCGCCGGGTACCGGGGGTCCGAGCCCGACCAGACCTACGTGACCCACGCGGGCCTGCTGCGCGGGTGGGAGTTCGACCGGCACCGGTTCGAGGTGCCCGGCCCGTTGTTCCGCGCGGTCGACCAGACGCACTGGCTCGCGTTGCAGACCTGCGCGGAGGCGCTGTCGGACGCCGGTTTCCCCGACGCCGACGGGCTCGACCGCGACCGCGCGGGCGTCGTGCTGGGCAACTCGCTCACCGGGGAGTTCTCCCGCGCCGCCCAGTTGCGGCTGCGCTGGCCGTTCGTCCGGCGGGCCGCGGTTGCCGCGCTGTCGGGCGCGGGCGTGCCCGACAGCCAGGCCGAGCACGCCGTGGAGCTGCTCCGGGACCTGGTCCGGGAGCCCTTCCCGGAGCCGGGTGACGAGACGCTGGCCGGCGCCCTGTCCAACACGATCGCCGGCCGCGTCTGCAACCACTTCGACCTGCACGGCACCGGCTACACCGTCGACGGCGCGTGCTCGTCGAGCCTGCTGGCGGTGATCACGGCGTGCCGCTCCCTGGCGTCCGGCGAACTGGACTTCGCCCTCGCGGGCGGGGTGGACCTGAGCCTGGACCCGTTCGAGCTGGTCGGGTTCTCGCGGCTGGGCGCGTTGGCCGAGGGCCGGCGGATGAGGGTGTACGACGCGGACCCGACGGGCTTCCTGCCGGGTGAGGGCTGCGGCGTGGTCGCGCTGATGCGCGCCGACGACGCCCACCGACGAGGGCTGCGGGTGTACGCCCTGGTGTCCGGGTGGGGCATGTCCTGCGACGGGTCGGGAGGCCTGACCCGGCCGGAGGCGTCGGGCCTGGCGCGCGCGCTGGACCGGGCGTACGCGATGGCGGGCGTCGACCCCTCGGCGGCCGGCCTCGTGGAGGGGCACGGCACCGGCACCGCCGTCGGCGACCGGGTCGAGCTGGTGGCGCTCAACCGGGTGCGCGCCGGTGCGGCCGCGCGTGCCGCGCTCGGCTCCGTCAAGGCCAACGTGGGCCACACCAAGGCGGCGGCGGGCGTGGCCGGGTTGATCAAGGCGGTGCTCGCCGCGCACCACCGGGTGCTGCCGCCCACGACCGGGTGCGAGGACCCGCACCCGCTGCTGGTGGACGCCGACAGCACCCTGCGCGTGCTCGCCGGGCCCGAACCGTGGCTGGACCGCACGCCGGTCGCGGGTGTGTCCGCGCTGGGGTTCGGCGGCATCAACGCGCACGTCGTGCTCTCCGGGTCTGGTGAGGCCGGCACCGGCGTGGTGCCGGAGCCGATGCTGCGGTGGAGCAGGCCGTTGCCGACGCACGAGATCGTGCCGCTGACCGCCGAGGACCGTGACGACCTGGCCGCCCAGCTGGCGGTCCTGGCGGCCAAGGCGGGCTCGTTGAGCGCGGTCGAGCTGCACGACCTCGCGGCCACGCGGCACCGGCTGGCGGCGCCCGATCCCGCGTTCCGCTGCCTGCTCGTGAGCGATTCCCCCGAGCGGCTGGCCAGGGCCGCGGACCGGGCGGCGCGCCGCGTGCCGGGCTGGGAGTCGCCCCTGCTGGTCGACCGCGACGAGGGCTTCGTGCTCGCACGGCGGGCCGCGCGTCGGATCGGGCTGCTGTTCCCGGGTCAGGCGGCCCCGGTGCGCGCCCGCCTCGACGACTGGGCGCGCGACCTGACCGTGCCCGAGATCGCCGAGGACCTGCGGCTGCACGACGGCGCGACGGCGACCGCCATCGCGCAGCCCGCCATCGTCCGGCAGTCCCTCGCGGCCTTGGCCCTGCTGGCCGAGCTGGGGTGCGACGCGGTGGCCGCGGTCGGGCACAGCCTCGGCGAGATCACCGCGCTCGTGTGGGCGGGTGCCCTGTCCGCCGAGGAAGGGCTGAGGCTGGCCACCGCCCGCGGGCGGGTGATGGGTGAGCACGGACGTGCGGGCACCGCCATGGCGAGCATCGGCCTGCCCCTGGCCGCGGTCGAGGAACTGGCCGGGAGCACGCCGGTCGTCGTGGCCGGGGTCAACGGCCCCGACCAGGTCACGATCGCGGGCCGGACGGCGGACGTGCACCGGGTGGCGGAACGCGCGTTGCGGGCCCGTGCCCGGGCGAAGGTGCTCGCGGTGTCCCACGCGTTCCACACCGAGGCGATGCGCCCGGCCGCCGCGCCCTTCGCCGAGGAGCTCCGGCGGGTGCGGCTGGGGCCACCGCGCCGGACGGTGTTCTCCACCGTCACCGGTCGCCCGCTGGACCCCGACACCGACCTGCGCTCGCTGCTGGTGGACCAGCTCACCGCGCCGGTCCGGTTCGCCGACGCCCTCGCCGCCCTGACCGCGACGTGCGACCTGCTGGTGGAGGCCGGGCCGGGCACCACGCTCACCTCGCTGGCGACCGGGTTCCCGGCGGTCTCGCTGGACCCGGGCGGCTCCGGGCGGGAGCACGCGATCGCGCGCGCCGCGCTGGCCGCGGTGTCCGCGTGCGACCTGGACCGGTGGTTCGGCGACCGGGCCCACCGCCACCTCGACCTCGACACGCCCATCACGCTGCTGGCGAACCCGACCGAGACCGAGGTGGCGCCCACCACGCGGGCGCCGGAGCCCGAACCGACCGCGGGCGCGGACCCGTTGCGGCTGCTGCGGACCCACCTCAGCCGCACGCTGGAGCTGCCGCTGGCCGGCATCCGCCCGGACCGCAGGCTGCTCGCCGACCTGCACCTGAACTCGTTGCAGGTCGTCCAGCTCGTCGCCGAGGCCGCGGACCTGATGGGCAGGCGCGTGCCCGCCCTGCCACCGTCGCTGGACACGATGACGGTCGGCGAGCTGGCCGAGCTGGTCGCGAGCCGGCCGCCGGTCGACCAGGCCCCCGACGCGGTCGACGGCGTGCGCCCGTGGGTGCGGTCGTTCGAGCACCGGTGGGAGCCGTGGACCGGACCCGTGCCCAGCACCGCGGTGCGCTGGACCGTGCCGGCCGCCGCGCCCCGGTGGCTCCACGACGCCGCGAGGGCGCCCGAGGTCGCCGGCGCGGCCCACGACGGCCTGGCCGTGTGGCTGGCCGACGACGCGGGCACCGGGGCGGTGGCGGACCTGCTGCGGTCCGTCGCCGCGCACCGGCCGGACGTGCTCGTCGTGCTGCACCACGGCCACCCGGCCGCTGCCGCCGTGGCGAGCAGCGCCGCGATCGAGATCGCTTCCTGCACCGCGACCTCGATCGAGCTGCCGGCGGACACCGTCGACGTCGACCTCCGCCTGGCCGGGATCGGCGGACGGCTGCGCGTGGACCCGACCGGCGGCGTGCGGCGTTCGGTCACGAGGGTGCGCTCGGCGACGCCGGGCGGGCCGCTGCCCCTCGGCCCGGGAGAGGTCTGCCTGGCCTCCGGCGGTGTCGACGGCATCACGGCGCGCTGCGCGGAAGCCCTGGCCTCGAGCACCGGGTGCACGCTCGTCTTCGTCGGGCGATCGCCTCGCGAGGCGGCACGGGTGCGAGCCGGGCTGGCCGCCCTCGACGGGCGGGTCACCGCCCACTACGTCGAGTGCGACGTCACCGATCCGGACCAGGTGCGCACGGCGGTCGCGGCGGCGCGGGCGCACGGCCCGGTGCGCGCCGTCCTGCACGGCGCCGGCGTCAACGTGCCCCGCGCGCTGGACGCGGTCACCGGGACGACCCTCGCCGAGGCCGTCGCACCCAAGGTGACCGGGCTGGACAACCTGCTGGCCGCGGTGGGGGAGCCGCCCGCGCTGGTGGTCGGCTTCGGGTCCATCATCGGCCGGCGCGGCCTGCCGGGGCAGGCCGAGTACTGCGTCGCCAACGACTGGCAGCGCGCGTACCTGGAGCGGTGGGCCGCCGCGAACCCGACCTGCCGCACCAGGGTGCTGGAGTGGTCGGTCTGGAGCGACGTCGGCATGGGGTCGCGCATGGGCGTGCTGGACTCGTTGCGCGACCGGGGCATCGCACCGGTCGAGCCCGCGGCCGGAGTCGCGGCGCTGCTGGCCGTGCTGGCCGACGAGGACGCGCCGGTGACGCAGCTGGTCGCCGGGAGGTTCCCGGACGGCCCGACGCTCTCCGTGTCGGGTCCACCGGCCGAACCGCTCCGCTTCTCCGCCGACCTCCTCGTCCGCGTCCCGGGGGTGGAGGCGGTGCTCGCGCCCGTGATCTCCCTCAGCGGCGACCCCTACCTGGACGACCACCGCGTGGACGGCGTCCCGGTGCTGCCGGCTGTCGTCGGCCTGGAGGCGATGGCCCAGGCCGCCGCGGTCGTGGTCGGTGAACGGGAGGCCTGGGAGTTCACTGACGTCGAGCTGGCCGCCCCGGTGATGGTGAACCCGCACGAGCCGCGTGCGCTGCGCGTGGCGGCGCTCGCCCGTGACGAGTTCGAGCCCGCGGTGGACGTGGTGCTTCGGGACGGTTCCGACGGCTTCGCCACCGATCGCTTCCGCGCCGTGATCCGGTCCGCCCCGCCCGCGCCGCCCGGCCGGGCCCCGACCACCGCACCGCCACGACGTGCCGGGCCGCACCCGTTCTACGGGCAGCTGCTGTTCCACTCCGGACGCCTGCGCGGCCTGGTCGACTACGAGCACCTGTCGGCCTTCCGGGTCCGGGCGTGGGTCCGGTCCGGTCAGGAGCGCTGGTTCTCCGAGCACCACGCCTCCCGGTTGCTGCTGGGCGACCCGGGCGCGCACGACGCCGGCATCCACGTGCTGCTGGCGTGCCTGCCCCACCGCAGGGCGCTGCCCGTCGCCGCCGAACGGGTGGTGGTGTGGCAACGGCCCACGGGCCTGGTGCTGGTCACCGCGGAGGAGCGGGTGCGGGAGGGCGACGACTACGTCTACGACCTCTGGCTGTCCGATCAGGACGGTGCGCCCGTCGCGCGGTGGGAGGGTTTGCGGCTGCGCGCGTTCGGCGACCGGGCCTGGCCCGGACCGCTGCCCGTGCCCCTGATCGGTCCGCTGCTGAGCAGGCGGCTGTCCGAGCTGGGCATCGCCGACCGCCTGGAACTGGTGAGCACCGACGACGACGTGGTCGCCGACGGGGGCTCGCCCGTGGGTGTCGGGTGGGCCCACGACAGCCGGACGGCCGCCGCGAAGGCGCTGCTGGACCTGGGGTTGCCCGGTGACGTCGACGTGGTCGCCGACCGGGCCACCGACGACGGGCTCCTGGTCGGCGGCACCGCCGCGGCGGAGGTCGTCACGTTCGTCGGCTCGCGGTGCGTCGCGGTCGCCGTGCCCCGGAGGTGTGACAACGGTGCGTGAGTACCACTGGCGGCACGTGGTGACGTTCGACGAGACCAACCTCGTCGGCAACGTCTACTTCGCGCAGTTCCTGCACTGGCAGGGGCACTGCCGCGAGATGTTCCTGGCCCGGCACGCGCCCGGGGTGCTCAAGGAGCTGAGCGGCGGTGGTCTCGTGCTGGCCACCACGTCGTGCTCGATGGAGTACTTCGGGGAGTGCTTCGCCTTCGACGAGGTCGTCATCGCGATGACCCTGCGCGAGCGCTGGCGCAGCGGGCTGCGGATGGCCTTCGACTTCCGGCGCGACGACCGGCTGGTGGCGCGCGGCGAGCAGAGCGTCGCCTGCCTGCGCCGCGTCGGGTCAGGGGTCGAGCCCGTCGCCGTCCCCGACGAGCTGGTCACCGCGCTGGCGCCGTACGAGTTCGTGCGCGGCACGGCGTGAGGGCCCGTCCTCCGTCGCCGCCGGGTGCTCCTGCCCGACGCGGTCGAGCGAGCTCCCGACGGCGGCCAGCGCGGTCAGGTAAGAGCTCTCGTCGTGGCGCGGCACCATCTCGTCCTCCGAGCTCCCAGCCGAAGTGGCTATCGGAAACTGAACCGCGTTCGACGCTACTCCAGGGGGCCGGTCCGGCGTGCTGCCACGAACGGGTCGACTTGGCCCGGAGGTCGTCCGGGGTGTCGCAACGTTGTGTATCCGTTCAACACCAAGGGATTACCCGACACACGCCTGTGTTGTGAAGTCGTGCATCGACGCGACCCTCGACCTGGACCATGGCTATCGGAACACATAGCTTGTGTCACTTGTGGACGGTCTCGCCCACTTCCTCGTGCGAGACAGACGCTGGAGGTAGAGCAGTGAGCAATCCCCGGGAGACCTACGAGTCGCTGAACCTCGAACCGAAACCCATCCGACCGCACATCCTCGCCGCGGCGACCGTCGTGTTCGGCGAGGACTACTACGCGGGCCGGCGCGAGACCATCAACCTGTCCGGCTTCGTCCAGCTGAACAAGTGGCCCATGCCGGGGTTCGAGCACCGGGTCGACGAGAAGGGGTACGCGGAGTTCGAGACGGAGCTCATCAGCGCGCCCGAGGTCGGCATCAAGGGCTTCAGCTACGAGCTCGACGACCGCATCCAGGTCCTGTCCAACCCGTTCCTGCCCAACACCGGCCACGTCCGGCAGATCGTGCCGGGCAAGAACTTCCCGGCGGAGTTCTACATCCGCCGCTTCGGCATCCTGGAGACCAGCACGCTGCGCCTGGCGCACCGCAACGTGATCGACATCCACGGCGTGGTCGACCACGTGCCGCCGTTCAAGAAGCCGCTCACCGGACCGTACCTGGGCAAGCCGCGCGGTGACGGCCCGTTCGAGGTCGTCCAGGCGCCCAACGTGGCCCGCGGCACGACGTTGCCCGAGGCGTGGTACCCGGCCGACGACGAGAACCAGCCGGTCGGCATCACGCCGACGGTGTTCTTCGCCCCGAGCGCGGGCCCCTGCATGTCGATGCTGGTCGACCCGTCGATGATCATGCAGGTGTCGCTGGAGGGCCGGATCGAGGTCGAGGTCGGCGGCAAGACCGTGCACGTCGACCTGGCGGGCGACCACCGCAAGGCCGCCGGCACGGAGATCCTGCTGTTCGGCCCGGAGAAGCACGCCGAGGGCACGGGCGTCCTGGCGCAGATGGCGCGGCTGGCCGTCGTGGGCCACTGCCCGGAGCTGGGCGGTCGGGTCATGCTGCGGGCGAGCTGGCCGCGGGTGTCCGGCGGCACGCTGGGCGAGGGTTCCGAGGAGAGCCTGAGCCGCGTCAGGTTCCCGGGCGAGCTGCACCTCGACGCCGAGTTCGAGCTCATGACGCCGCAAGCCACGCTCTACGCGGCGAACTCGGTGCACGTCAGCGGAAACCTCACCGACATGGGCGCGACCGGCACGGAGCTGTCGATGAGCGGCGTGGACGCCCCGCTCGTCACGACCGAGGACGAGGTCAAGGCCCGGCTGACGGGCGTGCGGCTGGTCATGCGCGACGCGTTCGTCGGGGAGCACGCCGCGGTCAACGTCTGACAGCGCACCGGCGGTTTTCCGGACATACTCGTGTTCCTCCGGACGGCCGTTCGGGGAACGCCTCGCCAGGAAGGCGCCCATGGACCAACGGCTCCTAGTCATGCACCAGGTGATGCTCGCGGACCGTCCTCGGCTGAGCGCCTACGACCGGGCACTGGCGTCGGTGATCACGGCAGGTGACGTGATCGCCGACGTCGGCGCGGGCACGCTGGTGCTGTCGATGCTGGCCCTGCGGCACGGCGCCGGGCACGTCTACGCCGTGGAGGCCGACCCGGCGATGGCCGCCGTGGCCGAGCGGATCATCGCGGACAACGACCTCCACGACCGGGTGACCCTGGTCCAGGGGGACGCACGGGTGGCCAGGCTGCCGCGCCGCGCCGACGTGATCGTCTCCGAGATGATGGGCAACCTCGGCCCGGAGGAGCAGATGGCCGAGATCCTGGACGCGGTGGCCAGGCACAACCTGCGCCCCGGCGGCGCGGTCGTGCCGCGTCGCCTCAGGACCGAGCTGGTCGCCATCGAGTTCGACGGCGAGGGCTGGGGCACCTGGGGCGACGTCGTGCCCGGCTACCGCTTCGACGCGGTGCAGGACTTCGTCGAACCGCACGCGCAGTTGCACTTCTTCCAGCGCGAGCCGCGGTTCCTCAGCGCGCCCGTCGAGCTCTGCGACGACGTGATCGGGCAGGGCTCGACGGGCCGGCCCCGGCGGGAGGTGCGCCTGCCGGTGCGGCGGGAAGGCTGCCTCCAGGCCGTCATGGGGTACTTCACCGCCGAGCTGGCCGATGGCGAGTCGCTGTCGAACTACCCCTCCTACCCCGGCTGCAACTGGGCGGTCTGGGTGTGGCCGCTGCGGCACACGCGGGTGCGGGAGGGCGACGAGCTGCACGTGAGCGTGGTGCCGCCGAGCGGGCGGGGACGTGCGCGTGACGCCACGGCCTGGACCCTGGACTGCCGCATCGCCCGGGCGGTGAGGCGGTGATGCCGTTCGCGGCGGGCACCGTCCGCGACATCCCGGTCCGCGGCTTGAAGCTGTGCGGCTTGACGTGGACCGGCGAGTTCCTGATGTTCTCCGAAGCGGTGTCCAACCGCATCATGGCGTTGGACCCGTACAGCGGCGACGTGGAGCGCGAGATCCCGTGCCCCGAGGTGCGCACCGACCTGACCACCGTCGGCGGCAACCTCGTGCAGGTCGTGGGCGACCGGCGGGCGCTGCGCGTGATGGACCCCGAGTCGGGCGACGAGCTGGGCGAGATCTCCAACCCGAGGCCGGGCAACGTGCTGTGCGGGCTGGAAGCCACTCGTCACGGCATCTGGATGGGGTACGAGGACCTGCGCCGCATCGACCTGCGCGGCTACGAGGACATGGACCTGGTGGACACCTTCGCCGTCTCCGGGAGGCCGGCCGGCGTCACCGTGTCGGACAACTACCTCGCCTACGCCGACCACGCCGCGTCGACCATCACGATGGTGGACATCGACGAACGGCGCGAGGTGGCCTCGTTCTCGGTCGCGGGCAACCCGACCGGGATCACCTGGGACGGCACCCGGATCTGGTACTGCGACTACACGACCTTGCAGCTGCGGGCCATCGAGGTGCCGGGTGTCGACAAGGGGTGAGCGCGACGGGGACGTCCCTCCCGGGGCGTTCGCGCTCGCGGCGCGGTTGGGCGAGGTCCTCCTCGTCGTCGCGGCGACGCTGGCCCCGCTCCTCGTCACGGGTCCGCTCGTGCTGCTGGCGCAAGGGGGTCGGGCGGCCCGGCGGCACGTGTGGGCGAGGCTGACGACCCTGCTGATGAGGCTGGGCCCCGCGTTCGTCAAGGCGGGACAGGTGCTGGGCACCCGGCGCGACGTGCTCCCGCCCGGGATGTGCGACGAGTTGGCGACGTTGCAGGACGCGGTCGCGCCGATGTCCCCGCGGCAGGCCCGGGAGGCGTTCGCCGAGGTCTACGGGGACGAGCTCGACACCCTCTTCGCCGAGGTGGACTACTCGTCGGTCGCGAGCGGCAGCATCGCGGGCGTCCACCGCGCGCGGTTGGCGTCCGGTCCCGAGGTGGCCTTGAAGCTGCGCCGGCCCGGCGTCGACCGGGTGATGAGGCTGGACCTGGGCCTGATGCGCCGCGGCGCCGCGCTGGTGGCCCGGTTGCCGCCGTTGCGCGGTGTCCCGGTGCTGGAGGTCGTCGACGCCATGTGCGCGGCGGTGCTCGGCCAGCTGGACTTCGAGCGCGAGGCGGCCGGCCTGGCCCGCCTGCGCGTGGAACTGGCCGTGGTGCCACGGGTCTGGGTGCCGCGGGTGGTGCCCGAGGCGTGCCGACCGCGGTGCATCGCCATGGAGTTCATCCCCGACCTGGACGTCGACGCGGCGTCGAGGTGCTCGCCCGCGGCCCGCCGGAAGTTCGCCGCGTCCGGGCTCACCGCGATCTACGAGATGTTGTTCGTGAACGGTTTCGTCCACTGCGACCTGCACCCCGGCAACCTGTACTTCACCGAGTCCGCCCAGGTGGTGGTGCTCGACGCGGGGTTCAGCGTCCAGCTGACCGAGCGGTTGCGCCTGCTGTTCGCCGACTTCTTCCTCAACATGGCCGTCGGTGACGGCGACAAGTGCGCCGCGATCGTCGTGGAGAGCGCCGCCGAGGTGCGGGCGGACGCGGACCTGACCGGGTTCCTCGACCGGATGGCCGACCTGGTCCGGCGCAGCCACAAGCTGCCGGCCCGGGAGTTCAGCCTCATGGCGTTCGCGACGGAGATGTTCGACCTCCAGCGCGGGCACGGCATCCACGCCGCGCCGGAGCTGATCTTCCCGCTGCTCTCGTTGCTGGTCATCGAGGGCACCATCCGCGACCTCGACCCGGAGGTCGACTTCCAGGAACTCGCCCGTCCCGTGCTGATGAAAGGTCGGTTCAGCGCGCGCTGACCCGGTGGCCGAGGCCGCCCCTTCCGCGGCCACGCTGCGGTTTACAGTAGTGAGATGGCAGGCAAGCGGACGTACAACCAGTACTGCGGACTGGCGTCGGCGCTCGACGTGGTCGGCGAGCGGTGGACGCTGCTGATCGTGCGCGAGCTGCTGATGGGCCCGCGGCGCTACGTCGACCTGCTGGCCGACCTGCCCGCCCTGGGCACCAACCTCCTCGCGGAGCGGTTGAGGTTCCTGGTGGAGCGGGGTGTCGTGGAGCAGGTCGACCTGCACGGCACCGGCTCACGGCTGGCGTACCGGTTGACCCCGGTGGGGCAGCAGCTGCGGCCGCTGGTGGCGGGGCTGGCCCGGTGGGGGATGCGCTTCGTGGGGGAGAAGTCCGACTCGGACACCGTGCGCCCGCACTGGGGTTTCCTCGCCGTGGAGGCGATGCTGCGCCCGGAGAGGGCGACCGGGATCGACGAGCGCTACGAGTTCCGGGTGGACGACCACGTCTACCACGTCGAGGTGCGCGACCGCGTGCCACGCGCGGTGAAGGGTCCGGCGGTCGAGCCCGCCATGGTGGCGACCACGGACGCGGCGACGTTCGTGCAGATCGGTTCCGGCCTGCTGACCCCGCTGGCCGCGATGGTGACCGGACGGCTGTCGCTGGTCGGCGACCCCGACGCCGTGCTGCGCTGCTGCGACCTGCTGGGGCTGGAGGCCGGGGCGCCGTCCGTGCCGGCCCTCTGACCGGTGCCGGGTCGGTCAGTTCAGGACGTCGTCGAGCCTGATCGCCTTCAGCCTGCGTGCCCGGAAGTCGCAGTACCACAGGCTGTAGCCGTCCCAGGCCATCCCCGTCGGCGCGCCCTCGACCCTGGCCGTGCCGGTGATCTGCCCGGTCCGGGTGTCCACGGCACGCACCAGGCCGGCTTCGAAGTCCCCGTAGACCACCGTCCGGTTGACCACGGTGAGGCCGGACGGCGAACCCTCGACCGGGAGCTCCCGCCGCACGGTCATGGTCTCGAAGTCCCGCAGCTGCACCACCGCCGGCTCGCGCAGACCCATCCACACGCCCTCCGCGGACGTCTCCGTGCCGCACAGCCTGCCGCTGGGCGGGTCGACCGGCTTCGTGCCGACGACCTCACCCGTCCCCGGGTCGACCAGCACGATCCGCTTGGGTCGCCCGCCGACCTGGCACAGCACGCCGTCGTGGTGGGTGAGGTCGGCGCGGACGCGACCGCACTCCAGTTCCCGCACGACCTCGCCGAAGCCGGGGTGGATCGCCCAGATCCGGCCGGCGTCCTGGTCCGAGTGCCACAGCAGGCCGTCGAACCAGGTGAGGCCGCACGGGTAGCTCCCGGGCGTCGGCAGCGAGCGCACCACCGGGATGGTCGTCGGCGCGGTCACGGCGTCGGCTCCAGCCACAGGTTGGACAGGTCGAACCACCGGTCGATCGTCGGCATCGGGATGGCGTTGCGGACCCGGCTGCCCTTGAGGTGCGGGATGGTCGGCGCGTGCTCCAGGATCGGCACGATGGCCGCGTCCCTCATGACCAGCTCGTCCACCCGGTGCCAGATCCCGTGCGCCCGGTCCTCGTCGACGGTGGCGAGCGCCTCCTCGATCAGCTCGTCGACCTCGGGGTTGCTGTAGCACCCGTAGTTGCTGGTGCCCCTGGCCCGGTTGGTCTGGAACATCGGCTGGAGGAACGCCCGGCCGTTGTTGCCGAACCAGTCCGGCGTCCACGACGGGGACGTCAGGTCCCACGCGCCGGCCTCGGCGTTGGCCGGGTCCTGGAGGTAGGCGTAGTAGTCGGCGTGGCCCATCGGCAGCAGCTCGACGGTGATCCCCGCCCGTTCCAGGTCCGCCGCGCAGGACTTGGCCACCTCCGGGTTGGCGTCCACGTCGCGGTGCAGGAACGTCAGCGTCAACCCGTCCGGGTAGCCGGCCTCGGCCAGCAGCGCGCGGCACCGCTCCGGGTCGCCCCGGTCGCCCGGCGTCGGGTACAGGTCGAACGGCTCGTACCCGACGTTGCCGGGCGGGATCGCCGAGCGGGCCGGCCTCATCACCGTGCCCGCCGCGAGCTGGTCGTAGATGTCGAGCACCGCGACCTTGTCGAAGGCCCACGCGAGCGCCCGGCGCACCTGCGGCCTGCCCAGCGCCCCGCCGTTGTTCGGGCTCGCGGTGTTGAACACCAGGTACGGGTTGAGCGCGTAGCCGAGGTCGTTGCCGGGGTCGGTGGGGTTGGCCTCGTAGGGCTCGGTGACGGGTGAGGCCCACGACAGGTCCGCCCCACCCGAGGTGATCACCTGGCCCACCCGCACCGGATCGGCCCGCTCCATGACCACCTCGACGGCGTCGACGTGCTGGTTGCGCACGTCGTCGGCGGCCTTGTCCCACACGGGGTTGCGCTCCGCCCGCAGGTACCTGCCGTGGTCGTAGCGGACGATCCGGTAAGGGCCGTTGGAGCGGACCTCGCGCCGGAACTCGTCGCTGTCGGGGACGAGCGCGTCGTACTCCACCGGTGCGGCGGAGGCGAACGGCACCGCCAGGATGTGGACGAAGTCGGCGGCCGGGCGGATCAGCTCGAACACCAGCGTCCAGTCGTCGAGCACCCTGATGCCGCTGATCTCGTGGCCGTTCTGGAAGTCCGCGAGCTCGGCGGCGGTCGCGTCGGCGTGCGGCACGGCCGCCCCGTACGCCGCGGCGAACTCGGCCAGGCCGCGGATGGTGCTGGTGAAGTAGCGGATCGCGCCGGCGCCGCACACCGGGTTGCACATCCGCTTGAAGCCGCGGACGAAGTCGTGCGCGGTGACCTCGCGCGGCGGCGTGGTGTCCCACAGCACGCCGCGGCGCAGGCGGACGGTGTACGTCAGGTGGTTCACGCTCAGCCCGGCGTTGTACGTCGACGGCACCTCGACCGCGACGTCCGGCACCGGCGTGATCGCGCGCCAGTCCTTCAGGTCCTTGACCGCGGGGTAGGTGAACAGCTGCCGGGCGAACAACCGGGTGATCTGGTGGCCGAGCGCGTAGTAGGCCGACGCCGGGTCCAGGTGGTCCATGCTCCCGGGTCCGTAGAGCCGGAGGGTTCCCCCGCGTCGCGGTGCGCTGTCGCTCATGCTGGTGACCTCCGGGTCAGGACATCTCGTCCGCGAGTCGGGCCATCACCTTGAGCGCCCGATCGATCTCGTCGTGGTCGTTGAACAGGTGCGTGCAGACCCGGGCCGCGTAGTGCATGTGCGGCGAGCCGGGCACCTCGAACTCGACCCACCTGATCCAGATCCGGTGCTCGGCTTCCAGCCGGTCGACGAACGCCATGACCTTGTTGATGTTCCAGGCGTCCTCGGGCGCCCGGAACGGCTTGAAGGCCACCACCGGCGCGTGCAGTCGGGTGTCGTGCAGCGGGGAGTACAGGGCGGACTCCCCGAACAGCTCCACCACCCGCCGCTTCGCGTGCCAACCCAGCTCCAGGGCGCGCTCCTCGATGCGCCCCCGGCCGATCCGGTTCCACAGCTCGCACGCCTTGGCCAGCGCGGCGGCGCGGCCGATGCTCGCGCTGCCCGCGCTCTGCAGGTAGTCGCCCATGTTGCAGGTCTCGACCGACGTCGTGGTGCGCTTGGGCATGTCGCCGACGAGCGGGTACCACGTGGAGATCACCGGCCAGAACCGCGGCAGCGGCAGGGGGTTGTGCTCGGGGAAGACCTTGTTCCGCACGTAGAGCAGGCCGGTGCCGAGCGGGCCGCACTGGAACTTCGAGCCGGAGCCCGCCAGGAAGTCCAGGCCGAGCTCGCGCAGGTTCGCCCGCACCATGCCCGGCAGCAGCGCCGCGTCGGCGATGGTGATGACGCCGTGCCGCTGGGCGAGGTCGCACAGCGCGCGGATCGGCATCCGGGTGCCGGTGTACAGCGTGGTCGCCGCGAAGGCCATCACCTTCGTGCGCGGGGTGAGCGCCGCCTCGAACGCGGCGACGATCTGCTCGGAGGTGACGTCCGGGCCGGACGGCAGGGTGACCAGGTCGACCCGCACCCCGAAGCGGTTGTGCGCCAGGTTGAAGTTCGACAGCACGGAGAAGCACTCGTGGGACGTGGTCAGCACCGCGTCGTCCGGGCCGAGGTCGAGGCCCGCGACGATCCGCGAGATGCCCTCGGTGGCGTTGTGGCAGATGACCAGCTCGTCCTGGTCCACGCCGAAGTCCCGGGCGATCTGCGCCCGGTACTCGGGGTAGAGGCTGGGCGGGTAGATGTTGGCCAGGCTGCCCGCCCACTCCCTGGTCACCCGGTCGTAGGTCTCGACGACCTCGTGCGGCATCGCGCCGATCGTGCCGGTGTTCAGGTGCGTGGCCGTGGGATCGAGCGCGAAGAGGTCGCGGATCGCCTCCCACGACGCGGTGGCGAGGCTGGTGTCGAAGTCGATGGTCGCGGCCACGGTTCGTCCCCCTTCGTACGACCGCCCGGATGCCGGTGGGAACCTCGGGACGTCACGCGGTCGCGGTCGCCCGGGCGCCCCCGCCCTCGGGGACGTAGTCGTTGTCCGCGTACCAGTCGCCGCGGCCGCCCGGGAGCAGGTCGAGCACGTTCCACACCGGGTTCAGCAGGTCGATGCCCCGCTCGGCGCCGTCGAAGTGGTTCGCGGGCTGCGAGTAGAAGTGCCGCACGGCGTCACCCTCGGCGCGCAGCACGCTCACCATCGGCCGCTGGTTGCCGTCGCGGCGCTCGGCGTTCAGGTCGGCGTTGAAGGTGGTGCCGTGACTGGACAGGACGCGCAGCCCGTCCCACCCCCGCCGGTCCGCCCACGCCCGGAGCTTGGCCGGCGGAGCCTTGGCGATCACGACGAACGCCGTGTGCCGGGCCAGGTGCACGGCCACACCGCGCAGCGCGTCCACCCACATCGAGCACATCGGGCACGCCTCGTCCTCGTCCGGGTGGAACATCAGGTGGTAGACGAACAGGGTGTCGTGCTCGCCGAACAGCGCGCGCAGCGGCGTCCGGACCGGCCCGTCGAGCCCGTCCTCCGTCAACTCGTAGTCGCGGAGCACCGGCCCGGGCGGCATGGCCCGGCGCGCCGCGGCGACCGCCTCCACGTGGTCCCGCAGCGCTCGTTCGGCCCTGGCGAGCTGCGTGCGGGCGGCCTGGTACTCGGGGCTCGCGCCCTCCGGCCAGATCGGCAGGACGGGTTGGCCGTTGGTGCCGCTCATCGTGCCCCTTCCGTGTCCGAGACGGGTCCATCCACAGTGGACTGGGCGAGGTCGGTCCCGCGCACGGGCTGCCGGGCGCCGTGCACAAAGGGTTGCCCATCGGCGGTGCGCGGCACAACCACCGAGCCTTGCCCGATGGGGTGATTCGACGTCGTCGGGTCACGCAGGTCCTCGGGCAGGACGTCGGCGCGCAGCAGGTGGTCGAACCGGTCGGTGGCGGTCGTCCTGCCATCGCGCGCGTCGAGCCACTCGGAGACCAGGCGCCTGCCCTCGACGTAGGTCACGGTGTAGGCGCGCCAGAGGGGATCGGTCAGGAACTCCACCATGTGCCTCGCGCGCTGCTCGGGGATCAGCAGCCACCGCGTCAGGTGGGCCACGACGTCCTCGGCCGACGCGCCGCGGTCGTGCAGCATGATCGCGGCGTCCTGGCGGACGCCCATCAGCTTCCACCAGGCGCGCATCACCGCCTCCACCCGCTCGCCGTCGACCCGCACGCCCTGCGCGGCCAGGACGTCGGAAGTCCAAGCGCCCCAGCCGTCACCGACGGACGCCGCGAGCGCCAGCTCGGCCATGCCCTCCGCCACGAGGCACCGCGGCGTGTTGACCACGACGAGGGTGTGCTCGCCCTCGCCGCACCGCCGCACCAGCCCGGACTCCTTCAGGCAGTGGTCGGTGTGGTGGCCCGGGTAGGACTCGTGCGTGGCCAGCAGGGGCAGCGCGGCGAGGTTGCGGCCCGCCCGCGAGTCGAGCAGGACCAGCGAGCGGTAGTCGCCGAGGTAGCGGTTGAAGGCGTTCCACGGCTTGTCGTGCACCACCTCGTAGCGGACGTGCTCGCCTTCCGGCAGGCCGTACCGCTCCCGCACGAGCGGGCGCACCGCGTCGGACACCGACTGCACCGCGAGCAGGAGGTGGTCGGGGCCCACGGTGTTGGCCTCGTGGAACCGCTCCAGCCGGGTCCGCAGGTCGCCGCCGCCGGGGAGCAGGGCGCGGATCTCGTCGTGCGCCTCGGCGTAGCGGTCCTGCTCGCCCACCTCGGCCTCGACCTGGAAGCAGGCGCGGACCTCGGCGCGGAACGGCACCGGTCGGCCGGCCAGGCGTTCGGCGGAGCACCTCATCGCGGCCAGGTGCGCGTGCAGGAAGCGCTTGCGCCGGGGGGAGAGGTCGCCGTCCGCCACGCGGGCCATGACGTCGGTGGCCTGCCGGGCGAGTTCTCCCGGCGTGGGCAGCGGTTCGTCGCGCACCTGCCGGTGCAGCGCGGGATCGCCGAACCAGCAGTCCACGAAGCCCTCGACCAGCCGGCCGAGGAGCAGGCCGATGCGCAGGTACTCGCGCACCTCCGGTTCGTACATCGCCGCCTCCCGGATCGGCACCCGCCGTCAACGTAACGGGAGACCGAGGGGTCGGCACGCGGGAGCGGCGCGGGCCCACCGCCGCGTCGTCCACTCGATCAGGTGGCTTTAGGAACATATAGCCGCTGTTACAGTCGAAGCGGATCGGCGACCAGACCGTCGGGAGGTTGGCCTGTTGTTCGAGTCGCTAGTGGACCGGATACGCCCCGAGGTGCTGGACGTCCGACTGGACGAGGGTTTCTGCCGCGAGGTGGCCGACGTCTACGACCGCGCGCCGACGTGGGCGCTCGACTCGGACCTCGCCCACGGCTACCGCGTGCTCCAGCGGGTGAGCGCCTGGCAGTTCGCCTTAGTCCTGGAGCACGGCATCCGCGTCGAGCCGTGGCGCGGCGCCGGGCTCCCGTACCGCGAGTCCGCCGAACTGCGCCGGTCGGTGCGCGAGACCCGGGTGCTCAAGCTGCACCTCACCGAGGACGGGCACGGCTCCTTCCCCTGCCCGGCGGACCACCCGATGCGCGGACCCGCCGGGGTCGAGGTCGACGGCGTGCCGTTGTGCCACAACGACGTGTTCCGGGTCGTGCACGACGTCTTCGGGCACGTGGCGTTCGACCAGGGCTTCGGCCCGCGCGGCGAGTTCACCGCGACCTACCTGCACTCGCGGATGTACCCGGTGTCCGCGCGGGCGGCGCTGTTCACCGAGCAGATCGGCCAGGTCTGCTGGTTCTTCTACGGCCCGCACCTCCGGGACGCCGCCGGTGCGCTCCGCTCGCCCGGCGCCCCGGGCTACGTGCCCGCCCGGGACCGGCCGTACCCCCAGCAGAAGGTGTTCGCGTTCGACCGGCGCTACCTGGACCGGTTCGACGCGCTGTTCGCCACCGAGGAGTCGCGATGAGCCAGGTCCGCCCGGGAGCGCTGCCCACGACCGTGCGCGACGACTTCCCGTTGCTGTGCGACGTGGACGCGCCGGTCTACCTCGACAACGCCGCCACCACGCAGAAACCCCAGGCGGTGCTCGACGCCGTCGTGGACTACTACCGCACCGCGAACAGCAACGTCGGCCGCGGCTACCACCGGCTCGCGATGACGGCGACCGACCGCTACGAGGGCGCGCGGGCGTCGGTCGCCCGCTTCCTCGGCGCGCGGCACGCGGACGAGGTGGTCTTCACGGCCAACACCACCGACTCCACCAACCTCGTCGCGGACGTCGTCGGCAGGCGCGTCGTCGGCCGCGGCGACCAGGTGGTGGTCAGCGGGATGGAGCACAACAGCAACCTGCTGCCGTGGCGGCGGTTGTGCGAGCAGGTCGGCGCGGAGCTGGTGGTCGCGCCCACCGGCGCGGACGGGCGGGTCGACCTGTCGGCCTTCACCGCGTTGTTGGGGCCGAGGGTGCGCATCGTCGCCGTGGCGCACGTGTCCAACGTGCTGGGCACCGTCAACCCGGTGCGGGAGATGGCCGCGGCGGCGCACGACCGCGGCGCCCTCGTGCTCGTCGACGGCGCGCAGGCGGTGGCGCACCTGCCGGTGGACGTGCGGGAGCTGGACGCGGACTTCTACTGCTTCTCCGCGCACAAGGTGTACGGGCCGATGGGCGTCGGCGTCCTGTACGGCAAGCGGGACCTGCTCGCGGACCTGCCGCCGTACCGGGTCGGCGGCGGCACGGTCAAGGGCGTCAGCCACGTCGAGCCGGTGCGCTACGTCCCGACTCCGGCCCGGTTCGAGGCGGGCACGCCGAACGTGGCGGGCGCGGTCGGCCTGGCGGCCGGGCTGGACTACCTGCTCGGCCTCGGCGTGCCCGCGGTCCGCGAGCACGACGAGAGCCTGGTCGAGGCCGTGCTGGGCGCCGTCGCGGACCTCGACGACGTCGTGGTCGTGGGCGACCCGGGCGCCATGCCGTGCGGCATCGTGTCGCTGTCCGTGCGCGGGATCCACCCCTACGACGTCGGCAGCCACCTGGACGCCCACGGCATCGCCGTGCGCTGCGGGGTGCACTGCGCCAGCACGTTCCTCGACAGCCTCGGCCTGGTGGGGACCGTGAGGCTGTCCTTCGCCGTCTACAACACGCTCGCGGAGATCGAGTACCTGCGGTCGGTGCTGAAGACCGCACGGCCCGGCCCGTGGACCGCCGACCACCCCACCGAGCGCTTCCTCTGACCGCACCGACCCCGAGGGGTTCCATGAGCGCCACCGAGCTCGACCACGTCCGTTTCAAGGAGGGCCAGCGCCTCCACTGGGATGCCATCAGCGCCGGGTGGCTGTCCGTCGCCGACACGTTCGAGAGCGGCGCCCGGGTGGTGACCTCACGCCTGCTGGAGCTGGGCGGGGTGGGGCCGGGCAGCTCCGTCCTGGACGTCGGCACCGGGGTGGGTGAGCCCGCGCTCACCGCGGCCGCCGCCGTCGGCCCGACCGGCCGGGTGGTCGGCGTCGACCTCTCACCCGCCATGATCGACCTGGCCCGCCGCCGGGCCGACGGGCTGGACAACGTGGAGTTCCTGGTCGGGGACGTCGAGTCGCTCGACCTGCCCCGCGGCGGTTTCGACGTCGTGCTCGGCCGGTGGAGCCTGATGTTCCCGCCCGACCCGGTGCGGGCGTTCCGCTCGGTGGCCGAGGTGCTCAGGCCCGGCGGGGTGCTCGCCGCGTCGACCTGGGGCCCACCCGAGACCGCGCCCATGCTCTCCCTGGGCTTCGGCGTGCTCGTGAGGTGGCTGGACCTGCCCGCGCCACGGCCCGGGCCCGGTCCGTTCAGCATGGCGAACCCCGAGGTGGTGTCTCGGCAGCTGACCGCGGCGGGTTTCACCGACGTGTCGGTCACCGAGGTGCGGGTGCCGTTCGAGCTGGACTCGGCGGAGTCCTACGCCCGGTTCACCGAGGCCGTCACGCCCCTGGAGATCCGCGAGACGGCTCGCGTCCTGCTGGGCCCCGACACGTCCGCGCTGTGGGCCGACGTCGCCGCCTCGGTCGCCGAGCACCGCCGGGCGGACGGCTCGATCTCCTTGCCCAGCACCGCGTTGTGCCTGCGCGCGACGGCTGCGCGCGGATGAGCGGCCCGATGCGATTCGACACGAAGCTGGTGCACGAGGGCCAGCGGACGCGGTTCGGCCACGGCGACGTGATCCCGCCCATCCACGTCGCGGTGACCTTCGACGCGTCCGCCCAGGACCCGGCGCGGTACTACTACGCGCGGGGGGAGAGCCCGACCCGGGAAGACCTGGAGACGTGCCTGGCGGCGTTGGAGGACGTGCGGTTCGCGCTGGCCTTCTCCTCCGGCCAGGCGGCCGGGGAGGCCGTGCTGTCCCTGCTGGAGCCGGGCGACCGGGTGGTCGCGTCGGACGACGTCTACGGGGGCACCTACGGGTTGTTCGAGCTGTGCCGCCGTCGCGGGGTGGACGTCCGGCAGGTCGACCTGTCCGACGCGGACGACGCGGCCGCGGCGCTGTCCGGTGGTGTCGACCTGGTCTGGGTCGAGACGCCGACCAACCCCGTGATGAAGGTCGCCGACATCGGCGCGATCAGCGCGGCGGCCCACCGCGCCGGCGCGATCGTCGTGGTGGACAACACCTTCGCCAGCCCGGCCCTCCAGCAGCCGCTCGCCGCGGGTGCGGACCTGAGCCTGCACAGCACCACCAAGTTCATCGCCGGCCACTCCGACGTGCTCGGCGGCGCGCTGGTGCTCGACGACCCGGCGCTGCACGGACGGCTGCTCGAACACCGCACCGTCGTCGGCGGCGTGCCGGGGGCGTTCGACTGCTACCTGGTGCACCGGGGCCTGAAGACGCTGTCGCTGCGCGTCGCGCGGCAGGTGGCCAACGCGCGGGCGGCGGTCGAGGTGCTGACCGCGTCGCCGCTGGTCGCCGCCGTGCACTACCCGGGGCTGCCCGACCACCCGCAGTTCGAGCTGGCCGCGCGGCAGATGTCGGCGCCCGGCTCGATGGTCAGCTTCGAGTACCTCGGCGACGTGGGCGAGCTGCTGCGCCGCACGGAGCTGTTCGCGGCGGCGGTGAGCCTGGGCGGGGTGCGGTCGCTGATCGAGTGCCCCGCCTCGATGAGCCACCGGCCGGTGCCGCGCGAGGTCCGGGCGCGGGCGGGGATCGCGGACAACCTGGTGCGGCTGTCGTTCGGCATCGAGGACCCGGCCGACCTGGTGGAGGACCTGTGCGCCGCGATGGCGGCGGCCTCGTACGCGGAGAGGAGTGCGACGCGATGACCGCGACGGTGCTGCTGGACGGCGGGCTGGCGACGGAGCTGGAGCGCGCCGGGTTGCCGGTGCGCCACCCGTGGTGGACGACCAAGGCGTTGCTGACCGACGCCAACCGGACGGTGCTGCGCGGGGTGCACGAGCAGTACCTGCGGGCCGGCGCTCACGTGATCACCGCCGCGACGATGCGCTGCAACGAGCGGGCGTTGCGCGCCAACGGGTTGGACGCGGCGGGCCTGGGCTGGATGGTGCACGCCGCGATCGGGGTGGCGCAGGCCGCACGCCGCTCGGCGGAGGCGCCGGACGCGCTGATCGGGGCGTCGATGGCGCCGGTCGAGGACTGCTACCGCCCCGACCTGGTGCCACCGGACGACGAGCTGCGCCGCGAACACCTCTGGTTGGCCACGGAGTTGGCGCGGGCCCGGGTGGACCTGGTGCTCGTGGAAACCATGAACACCCTGCGCGAGGCGCGGATCGCACTGGAAGCGGTGCGGTCGGTGGGGATCCGCGCGTGGGTGAGCTTCGTGTGCGCGGACGGCGCCACGCTGCTCTCGGGAGAGGACCTGGGGAGGGCGGCGCGCGCGGTCGAGGAGGAAGGCGCGGACGCCGTGCTGGTCAACTGCACGCCGTTCGCCGAGACCGAGCGCTGCCTGGAAGCGCTGCGGGCCAACTGCGCCGGCGCGATCGGCGCGTACCCGAACCTGGAACAGCGCACCGGCGCGCACGCCGACGGCCCGTTGCCCACGGCCGTGGACCCAGCGGGGTTCGCGGACGCGATGAGCCGGTGGCGGACCGACTACGGCGTGGACGTGCTGGGTGGGTGCTGCGGCAGCACCCCGGCCCACATCGAGGAACTGCGCAAGGCGATCGGGGAGCGGTCACCGCGCATGGCCGGCGGACGACAGCGCGAAGTCCTCGACCCGCACGGCGGGCATGGCGGTCCGGAACTCCCGGTCGCCCCACTCCCTGGGTAGCGCGGGCTCCGTGCGGCCGATCTCGGCGACGCGGGCCAGCAGGTCGACCGGGCTCTCGTCGAACCGGAAGTCGGGCGCCGTGCCCACCACCTCGCCGCCCTTCACCACGTGGACGCCGTCCCGCGTCACGCCGGTCAGCAGCAGCCGGGACGGGTCCACCTCCCGCAGGTACCACAGCGAGGTCACCAGCAGCCCGTGGTCGGTGCTCGCCACCAGGTCGTCGAGCGTGCGGTCGGTGGGGCGGCCCGACAGCACCAGGTTCCCGATCCGCGGGGTGAACGGCAGGCCGGCCGTCCGCGCCGAGTGCCGGGTGGCGACCAGGTTGGCCAGCGAGCCGCCGCTGATCCACTCGGTGCGCCGCAGCGGCGTGCCGTTGTCGAAGCAGGACGACCCCGGACCCGGTGCGCGCACGACGGTGAAGGGCAGGCAGCCGAGACCGGGCGCGGCGGGATCGCTCGCCAGGGTCAGGTGCGCCTCGGTGAGCCGCTCGCCGAGGCGGGTGCCGCCGTCGGGTCCGCTGAAGACCGTGCCGCCGTCCAGCGCGTCCTGGAGGTCGGCGGCGCGGTGGAGGTGGATCATGAGGTCGGCGACGCAGGACGGCGCCAGGATGACGTCGTAGCGGCCGGGGGACAGATCGACGCGGTGGCGCGAGGGGTCGAGCCGGGCGGCCAGGCCGGCGTAGCGAGCGAGCAGGTCCGCCTGCGACGGGTCGGCCAGGTCCGAACCCGTCCACGCCGAGGCGGTGCGGTCGGCGCTGTGCGCGGTCAGGTCGAGCACGCCGCCCGGTTGGGCGTGGTGCAGGCGCAGCCCCGAGGACGACGCGAGGTAGGTCGAGCGCACCTCGTGCTCGGCGTAGCCGGACGAGGACTCCCCTCGGGACCGTGCTTGCTCGAAGACCTCCGCCAACTGCGCCACGACCCCGGCCAAGGCCGCGACGGACGTCCCGGTCGGGGGCTGCGACCACTGCCGTTCGGCGGCGGGCGGCAGGGGGTGCGCGTCGGGTGCGGGCGCGGCCCGGCGTGCGATGGCCCCGGCCTCCTCCACCGCCGCGCGCACCGCGTCCTCGTCCAACGCGCCTTCGCGGGAGACGACGCCGATCCCCGCCCCGGGCGCCGACTCGATCACCGTGAGGGCCCGGCTGTGCACGACGCCGTTGCCGGTCACCGCGTTGTCCGCCCACCGCAGGTGCGCGGTCGAGGTCTCGTCGACGATCGCGATCCGGTCACCGGGTGCGGCCAGCGCCGACTCGGCGAGGTCCTGGGGCCTCAGCACGAGTCCGCCGTGTTCCGCACGCGCACGCCCTGGAACACCGCGGTCGGGCAGCCGTGGCTCACCGCGGCCGCCTGCACCGGCTGGCCCTTCCCGCAGAGGTCGGCGCCGAACAGCTGGTAGGTCCCCTCGCCGCCGACCACCGACAACGCGCCCCAGAACGCCCTGGTGTCCGACTGGTAGGCGACGCCGCCGAGCTGGCCGGCCAGCTCGCCGCGGTGCACGCGGTGCGCCCGCTGGGCGGTGAACTGGAAGTTGTCCCGCCGCGCGTCGATCGACCAGCTGTCGGACCCGACGAGGTAGATGCCCTCGTCGACGGCCGAGATCAGCTCCTCGGTGGTGGGACCGCCGGGAACGGGCGCGAGCGAGACGTTGGGCATCCGCGTGATCGCGGGCCGCAACGCCGACTCGGCGAACGCGCAACCCAACGAGCGCGTCGCACCGGCGGCGCGGGCCGTGCGGCGGTCGTACTGCGAGCCGACCAGCACGCCCTCGCGCACGAGGTCCCAGGACTGCGCGGCCACGCCCTGGTCGTCGTAGCCGACGGTGGCGAGCCCGTGCGGCGTGGTCCGGTCGGCGGTCACCGTCATCAGCGACGTCCCGTAGCGCAGCTCGCCCACGTCGCGCGGGCGCACGAAGCTGGTGCCCGCGTACGAGGCCTCGTGCCCGAGCACGCGGTCCAGCTCCGTGGCGTGCCCGACCGACTCGTGGATCGTCAGCCACAGCTGCGACGGGTCGACGACCAGGTCGTACGCGCCGGGCCGCACCGGTCGCGCGTCCTGCTTCCCGCGCAGCAGACCCGGCAGGGCGGCCAGCTCGGCGTCCCAGTCCCACCCCTCGCCGAGCAGGTACTCCCACCCGCGCCCGGTGGGCGGCCCGACCGTGCGCAACGCCGTCGACCCGCCGGCCACCACCACCTGCGGGTGCACGCGCACGCGCCGCTGGGCGGTCGACGTGCCCGCGAGGTCGGCGTAGAACTTGTCCTCCTGCACGGCGACGACCTTGGCGCGCACGTGCGCGACACCGGGGGCCGCGAGCAGCCTCGCGCTCCAGTCCGCCAGCAGGTCGGCGCGCTCGGCCTCGGGGACGGAGAACGGGTTGACGCGGAACCCCGACGACCAGGCGCCGTCGTGGACGGGCTCGGGCACGGGTTCGTCCTCCCGGCCGAGGGCCGCGCAGGACTTCGCCGTGTCGACCGCCTGACGGGCGGTCTCACGCGCCGACCGCGTCGTCACGTCACCCGAAGCGGCGAACCCCCAGGCGCCGTCGCGCCACACCTGCACCGACAGGCCGGTGACCGCGGCGTCGTGCGCGGACCGGACGGAGCCGTCGAACAGGACCAGCTGCCCGGTCCGCACGCGGGCGAGCCGGAACGACGCGTGCCGGGCGCCGAGCCGGCGGGCGGTGTCCAGCGCGACCTCGGCGAGCAGGCGGGCGGCGTCCGCGCAGAATGGTCCGACCATGTCGCCGAAGCTAGGGCAAGACCGGGCGGAGGCGAACTCGTTGACACGAAAGGATGAAGTGCGGGGCCTGTGGATCTGGCGCGCCGCATGGTGGCGGCCGCCGAGGAGTCCCGGCGGCCGCGTCGTGCACCTGCTCATCGTCCTCGACGGGCTACAGGCTGCCTGCCAGTTCCGTGCCGGACGCGCTCGGGTCGTCACTGAGGTAGAACTCCTTGACCGCGGCGGCGAATTCCTTCCGGCTCACGTAGCCGTCGTGGTCGGTGTCCAGCTTGTCGAACGCGGCCCGGGACTCGCTCTCGGACATGCCGGCCTGCTTCTGCGCCTTGGCCATCTCCTCCTTGCTGATCTGGCCGTCGTTGTCGGCGTCCGCGGCGTCGAAGGCGGCCAGGGCGAAGGGCACGGCGACGTTGTCGACGAAACCCGGGTCCTCGGACGCGGCGTTCCACTCGTCCTTGCTGATGGCCGAGTCGAAGTCCTTGTCGGTGTGCTGCTGGATCCCCGTCCACATGTCGTTGGCCAGCTTGGTGAGCCTGGCCGCTTCCGGCGAGCCCGGCGTCGCGCCGAGCGCCTTGCGCCACTTGTCGGCCAGCGCGGTGATGTCGCTCTGGTCGATCCGGCCGTCCTGGTCGGCGTCGAGCCGCTCGAACGCCTTGTCGTGCTTGCGCTGCATGAGGTCACTGGTCATCTGTTGTCTCCTCCACTCGACGCACCGCCCGCGGCGTTCGGCGCCTGGGCGGGTGCTCGGCACAGTCGGGTCAAGCCAGGTGATCGACGTGATCACCGGCCGGCCGTGGCCCGCGTGACGACGGGCCGAGCCGCTCCACGTGCTGCCGCAGTCCCTCCAGCGCCTCGCCCCAGCCGGCCGCGTGGCTCTCGCGGGAGGCCCCGGCCCGCTTGTCCTCCGGGATGTCGAGGGTGTCGAAGCCGCTCTCCACGAGCCGGACCAGGCTCCCGTCGCCCTGCGGCGCCAGGTCGAACTCGACGAGCGTGGCGTTGTCCTCGGTGGCCACCTCGCCGGGGTGCGCGCTGGCCCAGAGGTAGGCGAAGCGACGCGGCGGGTCGACCGTCTTGACCGTCGTGGGGAACTGCCCGTTCTCCCCGTGGTCGAGGTGCATGGTCCCGCCGGGGCGCAGCTCGATCCGCGCCGGCGCGCCCGAGCCGAACCACCGACCGACGTGCTCCGGTTCGGTGAGGGCCGCCCACACGCGCTCCACCGGTGCGGAGATGAAGACCTCGCGCTCGATGCGGTCCGAACTCATGACCTCGTCCTTCCCTGGTGCTGCTGGTCGTGTGGTGATGGCGGATCGGCGTGTCCGGCCCTCGTCACGGTGTGCCCACCGGCTGTGCCGCGGCTTCGGAGGTGGCCAGCCCGGTGCGGGCGACCACCTTGGTGATGTGCCCGCGCACCAGCACCTCGCCGGATTCCTCGCTGTGCCTGGCGATCGCGTCGGCGTGCGCCTCGCCCACGTACCGCGTCGCGATGCGCCGGGCCCAGGTCCGCACCTCCTCGCGCTCGTCCTCGACCCGCGCTTCGCCTTCGAGGAGGACGAACGCGAACGGCGGCCGTTCGTCGTCCACGCAGAGGGCGAAGCTCGGCCGGTGGCGCAGCGCCCTGCCCTTGACCGTCTCCGGACCCGTGAAGAACAGCACCTCCGGGCCGTGCACCAGGAAGGAGATCGGCGCGACGTGGGGCCGGCCGTCGGCGCGGACGGTGGCCAGCTTGCCGGTGCGCGTCCCGTGGCCGATGAACGCCCGCCACTCCGGGTCGGACATCTCGCGCATGCCGCCGCTCACGTCGTACCCACCGGTTCATCGGGACGGGTCGTGGACCGGAGGCGAGCGGTGATCAGGAGGTACTCCATCCCCGTCCGCACGGCGTCGTCGTAGACGTCCAGCACGCGCGCCATGTGCTCGACCGTGTCGGCGCCGTACTCCCGGGACAGCCCGGCGGCGTCCTCCTCCAGGGCCTGCCTGGTCAACTCCGTGGTGCGCGAGGTGCTCGCGGTGATGTCGAGGACCTCCAGGAGGTCGAACCCGGCCGCGTCGAGCAGCGCCGGCAGCTCCGCCCGGGGCGGTGCCGTGATCAGCATCCGCTCCTGGAGGTCCCGCCGCTGCCGCGCGCTGAGCGGCCCGCACTGGGCCACGTCGGTGAGGGCGATGCGCGATCCCGGCCGCAGCACCCGGGCCGCCTCGCGCAGCACCGCGGCCCGGTCCGGCATGTGCGGCATGCTCTCCAGCGCCCACGCGCCGTCGAAGCTGTCGTCCGGGAACGGCAGCGCGGCGGCGTCGGCGAGTTCGAAGGTGACCCGGTGCTGCAGGCCCTCCTCGTGCGCGGCGGCGGTGGCCGCGCTCACCTGGCCCGGTGCGATCGTCACCCCGGCGACGTCGGCGCCGGTCGTGCGCGCGAAGCGGAGGGCCGGGTGGCCCACGCCGCACCCCACGTCCAGCAGGCGCTGCCCCGCGGTGAGCGGGACGCGTTCGATCATCAGGTCGGTCAGCCGTTCCTGCGCCAGGTGCTTGTCGCTGGTGTCCTGCGGACCGGTCCAGTAGCCGAAGTGCAGGTTGGAGCCCCAGATCAGCTCGACGAGCGCGGTGGTCCGCTCGTACATCTGCGCGACCTCGGCGTCCAGTGCGCTGGTGTCGGTCATCCCGGGCTCCCGGTGGCGGTGGTCACACGGACGTCCACAAGCTATCAGTTTCTCAACTGACCGGGCCTGGTGTGCGACCTGCCCGGAGGGGTGATGGAGACATTTCACCCGCTAAGGGGACAAGTGTTCGCGGTTCACCCGTCCGGCTACAAGGGACGGTCGGAGCGCGGAAGGTGGATGACGTTGTAGTTAGATCCGGTGCGAGGACGTCCTCGCACCGGAAGGGGTTCGGGTCGTGTCCAGCCCAGCCAGTCAGGAGGCCGACGAGGTCGGCGGGATCTACGACGGGATGAGCGACCTCGTCGAGATCTACCACGGCAACATCCACCTCGGCTACTGGACCGGTGACGACGACCCGGCCACCCTGGCCGACGCGTTGGACCGGATGACCGACCTGGTGGCCGGCACCCTGGCGCTCGCGCCCGGTCAGCACCTCGTCGACGTGGGGTGCGGCGTGGGCATGCCCGCGATCCGCATCGCGACCCGGTTCGGCGCCCGGGTCACCGGGATCACCAACAGCGCTTGGCACGCCGGGGAAACCGCCCGTCGCGCGGCTGCCGCCGGCGTGGCCGACCTCGTGACCGCGCGGCAGGGCGACGCCGAGGCGCTGCCGTTCCCGGACGCCGCCTTCGACGCCGTGCTCGCCTTCGACTCGTTGCCCAACGCGGTCGACAAAGGACGGTGGCTGCGGGAGATGAGCCGGGTGCTGCGGCCCGGCGGCCGGTTCGCCGTCACCGAGTACACCGCCGAGGCGGCGCTGACGCCGGCGGACCGCGAGGTGCTCGCGACGCACGCGATCTTCGACCCGCCCACCGCCTCGGCGCTGTGCGCCCTCGTGGCCGACGCCGGGCTCGTGGTCGACGAGCGGCAGGACTGGGGCACGCGGGTCCGGCGCACCTACGACGAGGTGGCGGCGGTGTTCCGCGACCGCGGTGAGGACCTGGCCGACTCCTATGGGGCGGAGCGGATCCGGGTGTTCGAACAGGGCTTGGCCCCGGTGTTCGAGGTCGGGCGCACCAGCCTCGGCTACCTGCTGGTGGCCGGGCACAAGCCCGGATGACCTCTTGCGCCGATCAGGTCGTTCGTTGACGCGCTTGGCTGAAAGGCACCCGATGACTACCGACTACGTTCCCAGCAGCGCCGAGGTCGTCGCGTTCTACGACAACGCCCTGCCGCTGATCGCCCGCCTGGCCGGCGACAACGTCCACTACGGGTACTGGCACTCCCGTGAGGACACCAGCACGTTGCACGAGGCGATGGACAACCTGACCGACGTGATGATCGAGCGCCTGGCGGTGACCTCCGGTCAGCGGGTGCTCGACGTGGGGTGCGGGCTCGGCGCGCCCGCCCTGCGACTGGCCCGTGCGACGGGGGTGGAGGTGGTGGGGATCTCGACGAGCGGGGAGATGGTCCGGGAGGCCACCTCGCGGGCGCGTGCGGCCGGCCTCGACGGGCAGGTGCGCTTCGAGGTCGCCGACGCGGAGGACCTGCCGTTCCCGGACGGCTCGTTCGACGCGGCGTGGGCCATCGAGTCCTTGGTGCACATGGCCGACCGGCCGCGGGTGTTCCGCGAGGTCGGCCGGGTGCTGCGGCCGGGGGGTCGGTTGGCGTTGACGGACTTCTACGAGCGGATCCCGTTCACCGGCGAGCGGTTGCGGATGATCGAGGAGTACCGCCGGGCCGCGCTGAACACGCCGTTCCACCGGCTGGAGGAGTACCCGCCGATGCTGCGGGACGCCGGCCTGCACCTGATCGAGTACCTGGACATCAGCGAGCGGACCGACCGGCACTACCCGATGCTGCTGGAACGCCTGCGCGCCCACCGCGACGACCTGACCGCCGAGTACGGGGCCGACACGGTCGCCGCCCTGGACTCGGTGTTCACCAACTGCGCCCGCACCGGCGAACCCCCCTACATGCTGATGACCGCGCAGCGGAGCTGACCCGGGTTCGGTGAGGTGGTGCTTCAACGTGTCGCCGTGCCGAAGGATCGTGTGGCCGGCAATCCACGGCACGGTGGAGCAGATGGCCGTTCTCGGCTAGGACCGGCTGGGCTTGGGGTGGTGGAAGGCTTCGATGACGGATTGCACCCGCAGGGCCGTGGCGAAGTCGGCCAGGTGGGGCGAGGGGTTGCCGCGGACGGCGGCGGCGAACAGGGACAGTCGGGTGGTCTCGGAGCCTCGTGGGCCTGGTGGGGTGGTCGGTTGCCAGTCGCCGCCGTCGGAGGTGAGCAGGTCGCCCCAGTTGCGCAGCAGGTACGAGCGGTCGGTTCCCCAGAGGGTCCACTCGTAGGTCTCGGGTCCGGCGGCGCCGGAGAAGGCGGAGACGTGGACGGGGGTTCGGCCGGCGCGGAGGTGGGCGCGTGCGGCGGTCTCGCTCGCGCGCGGATCGGTGGGCAGGTCGATTCCGACGTCGACGAGGTCCAGTGGGCCCAGCAGGCGGTCGGTCAGGTAGACGAAGTGGGACAGGACTTCGCGAACGAACCCGCCTTGGTCACGGCCCGCCAACCAGGCGGCGTCCGCCTGGAACGGTCGTGGCCACTCGGGGAACGACAGGCGGATGTCGATCCCGGTGACCTCGCCGATCTCGCCGGCGGCCAGGCTTCGCTCCACTTCGAGCACGGCGTGGCGGTCGGACAGGGCGAAGTTCACCGCGCCGACGGCACCGCGCTCGGCGGCAGTGCGCACCATCCGGCGCCCGTCCGCCAGGTCGATCGCCAGCGGCTTCTCGCAGAAGACGGCTTTACCGGCGCGCATCGCGGCGATCGCCAGGTCCGCGTGGAACATCGGCGGGGTGGCGATGTACACGGCGTCGACGTCCGGAGATCGGATGATCTCCCGCGCGTCGGTCGTGAACGTGACGGTCGGGTAGGCGGCCCGCACGCGGTCGATGGCGGCGGGGTCGATGTCGGACGCGCGGACGACGGTGAACCCGGGGTGGGCGACGGCCGCGGCGAGCATCTCGACGCCCATCGCGCCGAGCGCGACGATGCCGAGGCGGAGGGGATCGGGCCGGTCTCTCCGAGATCGCATGCCGCAAGCCTCGGCGTGATGATTGCTAACGTCAATCTACAATGTGTGGATGCAACCGTTAAGCGTTGACTTCATGGATGACCTGCGTCGGTTGCGCGTGCTCCGGGAGTTCCGCGAACGCGGGAGCATCACGGCCACCGCCGCGGCCCTGCACCTGACCCCGTCGGCGGTGTCGCAGCAGATCGCCAGGATCGCCCGCGACGTCGGCTTCGAGGTGCTCCAGCAGGTCGGGCGGCGGGTGGTGCTCACGCCGCGGGGGCACGCGCTGCTCTCCCACGCCGACGCGATCTTCGCCGAGATCGAACGCGCTCGCCACGAGCTCGACTCGTGGGATGACAGCGTTCGCGGGACGATCAAGGTCGGCGCGTTCCCCACCGCGATCACGGGCCTGCTCCCGCAAGTGCTCGACCGGGCCCGCGACGAGCTCCCGAACGTCAAGATCACGGTGACGGAGGCCGAGCCGCCCGCCCTCTTCGACGAACTCGACGCGGGACGTCACGACATCGCGCTCGCGGTCGACTTCACCGGCTCGCCCGCCGCGGGCGACCCGCGCTACCACCGCGTCGACCTGGGTCCCGACGAGCTCGACGTCGCACTGCCGCCCGGGCACCCCTTGCTGGAGCGGAAGGTGCTGGGGCTCAAGGACTTCCGGAACGACCCGTGGATCGTCGGCGACGGCCGGGGCTGCTGCGGCGCCATCACCGCCACGGCTTGCGCGGCGGCCGGCTTCACCCCGGACGTCGCGCACCGGACCAACGACTGGCAAGCGCTCGCCCAACTGGTCGCGCACGGCCACGGCGTCGCGCTGATCCCACGACTTGCCCAACGTGACCTGCCCGCCGCGGTCACGATCCGCCGGATCACCGCGTCCCGCCCACAGCGGTGGATCTTCGCCGCGGTGCCCGAGGGCGCCCAGCACTCGCCCCTGATCACCACGGCACTCGGTCTGCTCACGTCCGTTCGGGGGCGAGCGGCGGGGTGATGGAGCCGCTCGACCGCCTCCGGCACCGGTTCGTGCGAGCTGCTGCGCGTGAGAGGATGCCGCGGGCCGATTCGCTGCGAAGATGACCGGTTCGGCCCAACTACTTGTCGCCGACAAATCCCTGCACCCGATGACCGTGGTGTGGTCCCCTATGGGTGGGGTCGGGGACACCGTTGTGGGGGGTTTGGGATGAGCGAAGACAGATCGAAGGCGCAGACGCCGGCGGCCGGACCGCCGGACGAAGCGCCAGTTGCAGTACCGGTGTCGGAGCCGGTGCGAGAGTCGGTGCCGGAGTCGGTGCCGGAGCCGGAGTCGGTGCCTGTTGCCGAACCGGCACAGGGTGACACCACGGTCGCGGAACTGCCGGCGGAGTCGGCGCCGGGTGAGCAGGCGGCATCGACGGCCGGGACGGCAACTGCCGAGCTGCCGGTGGAACCCGCTCCGGCGGAACCCATGCGGGCGGAGCAGGAAGCACCCCAGGCCACTGAGCCGGCAGCGGCAGGCCCGGCCGCCGTCGTGCCGGATCCCGCTGGAGCACCGGCCGTTGGAACAGTGGCCGGTGAACCGCCGGCGGTTGAGTCGCCGGCCGTTGAGTCGCCGGCCGTTGAAACGGCGGCGGTTCACTCCGCCGAACCCTCGGCGGCTCAGGCCACCGTGGCGGCGAATCCGTGGGCGCGGCCGAGCGGGCCGGACGAGCACGTCACGTGGGTCGATCCGACGCCGACCGACCCGATCCTGCGGATCCCGCTGACGCCGCCGGAGCCGAGGTCCACCGCGGCGGCGGTGCTGTTGAACCTGACCGGGCTCGGGGCCGGGTACTTCTACCTGCGCCGACGTTGGCAGGCGTGGACGGCGGTCGTGCTCGTGGTCGCGCTCGTCGTCGTCGCGTTCGCCACCAACGCGGCGGCCAACCCGTGGTTGTGGCGGGGCCTGGTGGCGGCCTGGCTCGTGATCCTCGTGCTCGACGCGTGGCGGATCGCGGTGAAGCACCCGCCGGTCGCGAACCGCCGTCCGGTGGTGATCGGGGCGATCGCGGTGCTCGCCGTGGTCGGCGCGTACATCGGGTACGGCGTGCTGGGCCGCGGCGCCTACGACGACGGGCTCGCGGCTCAGGGGCGCGGTGACTGCGCGGCGGCGACCGGCCAGTTCGAGGCCGTGACCGGGCCCTACGAGCTGACGCTCAGCTCGGACGTCGCCGCGGCGATCCGAGGCCTGGACGAGTGCGCCGACTTCACCCGTGCGGCCGACGCCGAGGACGAGGCCACCGCCGTGCAGCGCTACGGCCAGTTCCGCCGCGACCACCCGGACAGCCCGCTGAGCCCGTTCGTCCACGACGAGCTCGTCGAGACCTACACGACCTGGGCTCGCGGCCTGCGCGACGAGGGCAAGCTGGTCGACGCGATCAAGGTCTACCGCGACCTGCTCTCCGAGGACGAGTCGTTCGCCGCGGAGGTCGCCGACGTCTACCTGCGGCTGGCGAAGCAGCTCACCTCCGAGCAGCCCGTCGGCTCCAGCGCGGCGGCCAACGCCCTCGAGGCGATCGCCGACGAGTTCGGCGACACGCCGGCCGCCAAGGAGGTGCCCGCGGCGTTCGACGCGCTCTACGCGGCGGCCACCGCGCCGCTCGCCGCCGGTCAGCCGTGCAAGGTGGTGGACGTCCTCGCCTTCTTCTCCGGCCTGACCAACAAGGTCGCCGCGAAGGTGGCCGGCGAGGCGAAGAACCAGTACCCGCGCACCATGCTCGACTGCGGGCTGAGCGAGCTGCGCGACGGCCAGGCGGAGCAGGCGGTCGGCACGCTGGACCGGTTCATCAGCACGTTCGCCGACCACGGCGACGTGCCGCAGGCCCAGTCGGCGCGCATCGCCGCCAAGGTGGCCATCGGCACCGGCGCGCGGGTGCCCGTCCCCGCGCCCCTCGGCGCGGGCGGCCCGATCACGATCACCTTCTACAACACCGTCAACAGCCCGATCAACATCAAGCTGGCGGGCTCCACCGCGCACGAGTTCACGTTGCCGGCGTGCACGACGTGCCCGGAGTTCCACCCGCCCGGCACCGGCGAGGCCGCCTGCGACTCGCCCATCGGGAAGCCGTTGTTCGCGGTCGGCCTGGGCGCGGGCAACCACCACGTGCTCGCCGACTTCGAGAAGAGCGGAGAACTGGTCAAGCAGCTCGACGCCCAGCCCGGCGGGTTCGACCTGTACTGCCTGTACTCGGAGTACAAGAACTGATCCGCGGCGCGGCCGGCCTTGCCACCAGGTCCGGCCGCGCGCCTTCGGTCGGGGACGAGGTCTCAGCTCCTCTGGTAGAGGTCCTGGAACGGGCCGTACTCAAGGCGATGGACGATTGCGTTCAGCGAGAAGGCGGCTACCGGGCGAGTGCTGCCCGGTAGCCGCCTTCTGCGACGGTGTGGTCGGTCAGCAGCTGCCGTTCGACTCGCTCAGGCCGGTGTTGGCGCCCGCGGTGCGGCTGACGATGCTCGGCACGCAGGTGGCCTGGTCGAGGGTGTAGCTGTAGGGGATGCTGACGGTGGTGGTGGACTTGACGTCGGGCCCGGCGGGCTTGTGGTCGCTGCTCGGGGCGGACCAGGTCACGTTGTCGAAGATGTTGCCGCTGACCTGCCAGTAGCCGGCCTCGGTGGTGTAGAAGGTGCCGAGGACGTCACGCGAGTTCTTGAAGTAGTTGTTGTCCACCTTGGCCTTGGCGCCGACGCGGGAGTTGATGCCGGTCTCGTTGAGGCTCACGTAGTGGTTGTTGTAGATGTGGGCGATGCCGCCGCGCAGCAGGGGCGTGCGGGAGTCGATGTTCTCGTACAGGTTGTGGTGGAACGTCACGAAGCCGTTCGAGACGTCGCTCTCGCTGGACCCGATCAGCCCGCCGCGGCCGGAGTTGCGCAGGGTGCTGTAGGACAGGGTCACGTACTGGGTGTCGTCCTTCATGTCGAAGAGGCCGTCGTAGCCCTCCGACTCGCCGCCGGACGCCAGCAGGTTGACGTGGTCGACCCAGATGTTGCGGACGTTGCTCTCCATGCCGATGGCGTCACCGCCGTTGGAGGTGGGCGAGCCCGACTTCTTGACGTTCTGGATCGTCACGTTGCGGATGATGATGTTGCGGGACTCGCGGATGTGGATGCCCAGCTGGTCGAACACCGCGCCGCCGCCGACGCCGATGATCGTGATGTTGCTGACCCGCTTGAGCTCGATCACGCCCGCGGCGGTCTCGCAGCTGCTGCCGGAGACCTTGGCGGTGTTGCCGTGGTTGATGGTGCCCGAGACCTCGATGACGATCGGGGTGGAGCTGCTGGCCCGCGTGCACAGCGCCTGGTGGATCTGGGTGCCCGTGGTGGCCCGGACCGTCGCCCCGCCCCGGCCGCCCGTGGTGCCGCCGTTCTGGGACGCGAAGCCGGTGGCGACGCCCGTGGGCGGGTTCGACGTCGTGGTGGTCGTGGTCGTGGTGGTGGAGGTCGACGTGGAGGTCGAGGTTGACGTTGACGTCGAGGTCGCCGTGGACGTCGAGGTGTCGGTGGGCTGGCCGGTGCACGCCACGCCGTTGAGCTTGAACGAGGTGGGCGCGGGGTTGGAGCCGCTCCAGGACCCGTTGAAGCCCGGCGTGACCGACGCACCCGTCGCCAGCGAGCCGTTCCAGGAGGCGTTGCGGACCGTCACCGCGCTGCCCGACTGGGAGAACTCGCCGCCCCACAGCTGCGTGACTTTCTGACCGGCCGCGAACGACCACTCCAGCGTCCAGTTCGACACCGCGTCACCCAGGTTGGTCACGGTGACGTTGGCGCCGAACCCGCCCTCCCACTGGTTGGTCACGGTGTAGTCGACGCGACACCCGGCCGCCGCATTGGCATTGGTGCCGGCCGCCATCACCAAACCCCCGGTCAATGCCGCCACCGACACGGCCGCGGCAATACCGGCGGCTCGACTTCTCGTTGGTTTGCCAATGCGCAGATCCATGCGTCGCCTCCTTGCGAACAGCACTCCCGGACAGTGGTTCCTCCGGACACCAGCCGACGCCGACCAGCGGATTCGGCGCGAGGGAGCGGTGTCTGGGAACGCTCCCAGGGAGCATTGCGCAACTTTCCGGAACAGGCAACAACATTCACATCGGTGAACTGCCGGAGCCGTGCCGGCCGGGAGGGCGGTGACTTCGTTGATCAACAAGGCGCACACTTCGCGGTGGCCGTCCACCGATTCACGCACGTGAACAATAGGGGTGTGCGACGGTCTGCTCGTCGACGTGAACCCGGCGCGCTTCCGTGCCCACTCCGGCCGGCCGGACTCGTCGCTGAAGGTCGATTCTTGGAAATAAAATACGGTTTCGGCAGACTGTTCCAGTCATGGTGCGGCTGGGTAGGCAAGTGGCCTGAACCGCTTCGCCTTATTCCAAGGCACCCGTCCTGGTTGCGCATTGGCGGCCGGTTCCGATCCGCAAAAGGACGGATACCGAATACCGCGGAAACGACTAGACTGCGCGAAGTGCGCACGGGGGATGTGGTCGACGGCCGCTACCGACTCGAGGACGCGTGGGGGTCGGGGGCCGGCGGTGTCGTGTGGAAGGCCTTCGACGAGAAGCTGAAGCGGGTGGTGGCGCTCAAGCGCCCGCACGGGGTGGCCGGTGGCGCCGACCGGGCGCGGTTCCGCCGGGAGGCCGAGACCGCCGCGCAGGTCCACCACCCCAACGCGATCTCGGTCTTCGACACGGTCGACGAACCACGACGAGTGCTGGCTCGTCATGGAGTTCGTGTCGGCGGACAGCCTGGACAAGCTCCTCACGGCCTCCGGCCCGCTGCCGCCGGAGCGGGTCGCGCGGATCGGCTTGCAGGTCGCCGCCGCGCTGGCCGCCGTGCACGCGAAGAAGATCATCCACCGGCACGTGAAGCCCGGCAACGTCCTGGTCGGCGACGGCGACCTCGCCAAGCTGACCGACTTCGGCATCTCCATCTGGCGCGAGGTGACCCGCACCGACGACGGCCGGATCAGCGGGACGCCGGCGTTCGCCGCGCCGGAGGTGGCCGGTGGCAAGCCGGCCGGCGAGGCCTCGGACGTCTTCTCGCTCGGGGCGACCCTGTTCGCCGCGGTGGAGGGGACTCCGCCCTACGGCGCCGGCGACGCGTACGAGGTCCTGAGACGTGCCCGCGAGGGCGAGACGCTGCCGATGGCCAAGGCCGGTCCGCTCGCACCGCTGCTGGCCGAGATGTTGGCGCCGCGGCCCGGGAAGCGGCCCACCGCCAGCCAGGTTCGCAGCCGCCTCAAGGAGATCGTCGGCGACTGGGAACCGCCCGCCGCGCCCGTCACGGCGGAGCGGAGGCCACCTCGCCGCCGGTACTGGATCGGCACGGCGGCACTCGTGGTCGCGATCACCGCCACCACCCTGTACGCGGCGAACCCGTGGCCGGGGTCCGGAGAGGCGGGCGCCGAACGGCCCGGGGCCGGCGGGCTCATCGGCGACGAGCGGACCGCGAACCCGTGCGCGCTGGTCGACCAGGGCGCGTGGGACCGGTTCGGCCCGGCCGAGCTGCACACCACGTACGGCAACTTCAACCGCTGCGACGTGCTGGTCGACGTCGGCGGTCGGGAGCCGGTCGACGTCGAGGTCCAGCTGGTGACCCGCAAGTCGCACCCCGTGCGGGGCGAGCCGTTCGAGGTCGTGCCGGAACCGTCGAGCGCCGACGAGTGCGACCGCACGTTCCTGGTGGACGACAGCTACGGGGTGCGCGTCACGGCGAAGGCGCCCGACGCGCCGGCGGACCTCTGCGCCATGGCCGACCACGCGCTCGTCACGGTGCGCCAGGTGGTCGGCGAGGGCCGGATCGCGCGTCGCAACCAGCCCTTCCCCGCCGGGTCACTGGCCTTTGTGGACGCGTGCGGCCTGTTGGACGACACCGCGCTGGCCGCGCTGCCCGCGGTGGATTCGAGCTCGGCCGTCGGCATGTTCGGCGGCTGGGGGTGCAAGTGGTACAGCGCGGTCGACCGCGTGCAGGTCTACGTGCGCTACGACCAGCACGCCACGACCGATCCCGTCGAGGGCGAGGAGGTCGCGATCGGCGGGTACCACGCCTTCGTGAAGCTGGACGCCGACACGGGCACGAGCTGCACGGTCAGCGTGCTCCACCAACCGCCGAACCGGCCCCGGAGCACCACGGTCGACCTGCTGAAGTTGTCGGTCAGGAGCGACCGCCCCGGCGAGGAGTACTGCCCGCAGGCCACCTCGCTGGCCGGCGCGGCCGCCGCCAACCTGCCCTCGTGATCCGGTCGTGGGTCGGGGGAGCGTCGAGCCGCCGGCGCGGTCACAGCGGGTCGAGGCGGACGGAGTACGGGGCGGTGGTGGGGAAGAGGCGGTACCGGAAGTCGGGACGGGCGGTCTTGGGCAGGTGGACCGCGTGCGTGTCGACCAGGCGGGACGGGGGCAGGGTGGTGACGGCCTCGCCGTCGTCGGCGGTGTGCGGTTGCCGGTCGGGGTGGCCGCGCAGGGTCAGGGCGGGCAGGTCGACCGGGGTGTCGGCCCGCAGCACGAGGTCCAGTCGCCGACGGGCGCCCGTGCGGACCTCGTAGCCGATGTGCGTGGTCGGGCGGACGGCATGGGCCGGGACGCCGGAACCGACGAACGGCAAGCCCTCGTGGTCGACCGCGGACGCGAGCACGACGGACACGTGCGTGCTCGACCCCGCCGGGATCTCGCAGCCACCGAAGCGATCGCCGGGGTGCCTGCCGACGAGCACCTGCCGTGCGGCGACCGTGGGATCCACGGGTGCTTGGTCGGACAGCTCGCAGCCGACGAGGACCCGGGTCCCGTCCTCCGGCCACGTCCAGCCGACCCGCACCGCCGTGCCGACGTACTCGACGTGGATGCCCGTCGGCTCCGGGAGCCTCGCGTAGTGCCGCGGCTTGCCGACGTGACCCGTGCCGTTCAGGATCACGACCGGCAGGTACGTGCAGAGCACGAGGCCCTTGTCGATCCACGCGTCGTTGACCGGCGAGGGCCCGTCGAGCACGCGTCCCGCGTGGAAGAGGTCGGCCTCGGTGACCCGGTCGCCCTCCCGCAGGGCGCCCGTGCCGCGCACCCGGACGACCTTGACGACGCCTTGGCCGGGCGGCGGCCAGCGCAGTTGGGTCGTGTGCTCGGCCAGGCTCAGCTCGGTGCTGATCCGCACCGCGGTCAGCGGACCCGGCGGCGCGGGCCTGCCCGCCGGGGTGACCTCCCGCGACCGGCCCGACGACCAGACGAGCCCGCCCGCGGGGCCCGGGTACGCGACGCGAACCGTGTAGCGGTACCGGCCGCCGTTGCGGACGTCCGTGTCGGTCACCCTGCCGGGCACGGTGGTCGCCAGGACGACCGGCGCGTCGTGCTCGGCCCCGACCTCGGCCCGGGACACCTCGACCCGCACGGCGGTGTCCGGCACGTGCCAGGTCACCGTGACCTCGCCGTCGTCGGTGTCGGTCTCGACGGTCGCCTCGGCGGTGATGACGACCGGCGCCGTCACGACGGGCGTGGAGTAAGTGCCGGACCGCTCGGTGAACACCGCGTAGCGCAGCGGCACGCCGGGGAGGCCGGCCGCGGCGGCGTCGCGGAACCCCGTCGTGGTCGTCCGGCCGAGGCGGGCGGGGCCCGAGGCTTCGTCGGGGCGTTCGGGCACCCGGTCCCCGGTGACGCGGACGACGACGTAGGCGATGTCCAGGTCGGGCGACGCGGGCCAGGTCAGCCGGACGCCGGCGGCCGGGTCGGTGACGGTGGCCCGCGCCCGTCCCGGTGGGTTCGGCGGGATCCGGTCGAGCTCGTTGCGCGCGGCCGACAGGTCGGCGCAGAGGTCGAGCGCGGCGGCGTACAGCTCGGCCCGGCGCGCGTTCGGCGTGTCCGGCCGCCTGGCCCGCAGGTACAGCTCGGTGGCCTTGTCGATCTCGGTCTGCGCCCGTTCCAGGAGCACGTCACGGCGGGGGAACTCCTCCGGCGCGGCCCGGATCTCGCGGACGGCGGCGACGTAGTTGCGCCCGTCGATCAGCTTGTCGATGCGCGCCACCGCTTCGCTGATCGACAGCAGGGTGGTGTCGACCGAGCCCTTGAACTCGCGGATCTCCCGGGCCAGCGGGTCGGGCCGGTCCGCGGGCACCGCCCAGATCCTGGCGGCCCGGTCGATGCTGAGCCGCGCCTGTTCCAGGTCGCGCTCCCTCAGCGCGCTCTTCGCCTCCGTGATGAGCTCCTCCACCAGGTACCGCTGCCCGATCGGGAAGCCGCACCGGCGGCAACCGAGGCCGTAGGCCGGGTCCACGGCGCCGCAGCGCGGGCAGGGCTCGCGCAGCAGCAGGCCGCACGTCTTGCACGCGGTGCTGGTCTCGTCGTTCAGGTCCGCGCACCTGGGGCACTGGACGCGGCTGCGCAGTTGCCGCTCGGACTCCGCGGCGGGCAGCTCGACGGCCCAGCCGAGCTTGCCGAAGTGGGCCACGAACTCGCGCTTCGCCAGCACGAGGTCGTCGACGCCGCCGAGCCGCGCCTCTTCGAGGTACAGCTCGAACTGCCGGGCGCTCACCGACGCGGCGAGCTTCAAGGTGGTCTCGAACCGCTTGATGATCGCTTGCAGCGTCACGGCTTTCATCGACATGTCGTGCTGTGCGCGCTTCTCCTCGGAGGCGAACACGGACTTGGCGAAGACACCGAGGCGTTCCCGCGTCGGGAGCGTCGGGTCGGACTTGTCCTTGATCAGGTGCGTCCGCGTCCAGAGCTCCTGCGCGGCCTGGCGCAGCTGCGGCAGCGGCGAGGTGTTGGTGATGGACTCGTCGACACCCCGGAGCAGCTCGTAGAGGCTGATCTCGCCGACTTCCGCGAGTTGACCGCTCAAGCGGCTCTCGTCCTCCGGCGGGAGCCGCGCGCTCGCCGTCCCGCCGCCCGAGCTGCGCTTCTCGGCCCGCTCGACCCGGTCGGCCAGCGCCGGGTCGGCGGCGAGGACGTCGGCGAACTCCGCCCGCAGGCCGGTCGCCTCCTCGACGAGCAGGTAGCCCTTGGCCAGCATGAGCGACAGCCGCCCGCCCACCTCCCGGCGGCGGTCCTCCAGTGCCGCGCGCTCGTGCCGGATGGCCAGCTCGCGTTCCTCCCTGCGCCGGTCGGCGCTCGACATGACCTCCTTGATCTCGGCGAACAGCGTCAGGTGGTACTTCGCGTCCTGCGCTTTCTTGCGGGGGAAACCGTTCTGGGCGGCCGTCGACCACTCGCTGCGGCGCTTGGCCAGCACGCGCACGAACAGGGCCTGGTCCCACGGAGCGTGGGGGTCCAGGCCGAGCAGGGCGAAGAAGTTCGGGCGGTCCTTGGCCACCGGGCTCACCCGGCACCGGAGAGCCGGTAGTCCGACGAGCCGCTCTCGGTGATCTCACGGGCGATCGTGCCGAACACGGAGGACAGCTTCCCCAGGTCGGTGAACAGGGCCTGCTCGGTCGAGGACGCGATCTTCCGGAGGAACTTCTCGTCGGCCGACCCGAAGCCGACCGCGATGATCTCGATGCCGTCGCGGTGGCACTCGTGCGCCCGTTGGACGGCTCCGCTCTGGTTGTACCAGACGCCGTCCGCGAGGACGACGCCGAACCTGCGACCCTCGACACCGGAGAGCAACTGGCGCAGCTCCCGGAACGGGTCGGTCGCGTTGCCGACCCCGGTGCTGCCGACGGTGAGCCGCCCGATCGCGCGCTCGACGTCGGCGGCGTTGTGGGTGGCGGGCAGGCTGACGGCGACCCGGTCGGAGAACGAGACGATGCCGACCTCCGTGCTCGTCAGGTCGAGCTGCACCAGGAACGCCCGCGCGGCCTCCTGCGCGGCGGCCAGCGGCCGGCCGGCCATGCTGCCGGAGAGGTCGAACGCGAGGTAGATCGTCAGGGGCTCGCGGACGGTGGTGCGCACGGGTGGTTCCAGGAAGCGCTGCGGCACGTCCTCCGGCAGGTCGGCGACCTCGACGTGCAGCGCGGCGCCGCTGGACCGGTCGGTCGCGGTCACCCCGACCATGGCGTTGTCGTCGTAGGCGTAGGCGATGTCGACTACCGTCCGGCCCCGGGATCCCGCCGGGAAGCCGGTGACCAGGTACCGGCCGAGGTAGGCGCAGGGCGCCGGGTCGTCCGTCTCGCCCTGGGTCAGGAAGACCTCGAGGAGGTCGGCGCCGTCGCCCTTGACGTGGAACTGGTACGGGCGCGTCTCCACGCACGGGATCGTCCGGTTCCTCGGCAGCAGCACGCTGTTGACGTAGCGGTCGCCCGCCGCGTTCTCGGCGATCATGCCGAGGCTGTGCGCGACCGTGCCGACCACCCGCCGCGGCGCGGACAGCCGGAGGATGGGCTCGACCTCGCCCGGGCCGTCGAGCCTCAGCCCGGCCTCCTGCTCGAGCAGGATCGCGGCCTGGGCGGCGGCGCCGAGGGCGACGGCCTGGTCGGGGTGGACGCCGCTCATCGGCGGCTTGCCGGACATGGCCTCGATCCAGTCGCGCACCATCGGCATCCGGGTCGAGCCGCCGACCGGCAGCACGCCGTCGATGTCGGACCAGGCCAGCCCGGTCTCCTCCAGCACCTTCCCGGTCAGCTGCGCGGTCGACTGCAGCAGGTCGCGGCAGGCCGCCTCGAACTCCTCGCGGGTCACCACGCAGCGCAGGGTCCGGTCGCCGACGACCAGCCGGACTTCGGCGGCCCGGCGTGCGGACAGCATCCGCTTGAGGTCCTCCACGGCCACGAGGAGCGGGCCGGGGTGCGCCTCGATCGCGGCCGCGTCCTCGGGGTGCTTGTCGAGGATGATCGTGGCCAGGCGCTCGTCCCAGTCGCGTCCGCCGAGCTCGTGGTCGCCCTCGGTGGACCGCACGGTGATCCCGTCGGCGTCGATGTCGACCAACGAGATGTCGAACGTGCCGCCGCCCAGGTCGTACACCAGCACGCGCCGTGACCGCGGTCCCGGCCGCAGCCCGTAGGCGAGGGCCGCCGCGGTCGGCTCGCTGATGATGCGCGGCACCTCCAGCCCGGCGAGCCGGCCCGCCTCGATCGTGGCCGAGCGCTGGGGATGGGTGAAGTAGTCGGGGACCGTCACCACGGCTCGGGTCACCGGCACGCCCAGCGCGGCCTCGGCCTGCGCCTTCAAGTGGCCGAGCACGAGGGCGGACAGCTCGGTCGGGCTCCACTCCCGACCGCCGAGGGACAACCGGAACGACGCGTTGCCCATCGACCGCTTGAACAGGTGCGCGACCTCGGTCGCGTCGGCGGCCAGGTCGGCCTTGGCCGAGACGCCCACGACCGGGGCGCCGCCGGCGAAGCTCACCACCGACGCGGTGAGCGGCTCGCCGGCCGCGTCGGGGATGATCTCGGGGTCGCCGTCCTGGTTCACCCACGCCACCGCGGAGTACGTGGTGCCGAGGTCGATGCCGACAGCCGGTGTCATCGTGTCCGCCTTCCCCGGTCCGGCGCCCGGACCGTCGCGGTCGTCGACCCGGGCATCAGCTGATGATCCGGATGCTCTTGGCGTGCTCGACCGCGTCGCTCAGCTCCGCGGCGGACAGGGCGCGGTTGGTCTCGATGGTGGCGTTCACCTCCGCACCCCCCGTCGCCTTGTCGCGGCCGGTGATCTGCAGCCGGCCCTGCCCGTTGATGCTGAAGCGCACCTCGACCGGCGAGTTCTCGGGCAGGTCGGCGACGAGCTTCAGCACCGCGCGGCCGACTTCCTCGGCGGTGTCGAAGTCCTCGACGATCCGGTCCCGCACGGTGTTCTCGAAGATGCGCAGCTCCACCTCGCCCATGCCGGCCTGCCGGGTGCCGAAGACGTTCATGGCCTCGGCGGGCAGGGGCTCCTGCGCGCGGACGAGGTTGTAGATGACCGGCTTGTCGTCCTTGGTGAAGGAACGGACGCCGAAGCTGTGGCTCAGCACGTTCTTGACCACCATGCCGTCGAGGTGGCGCACGGTGTCCAGCCGCAGGCCGAGCTCGGACGCGACGAGCTCCTCGGCGGCCTCGCGCGTCGAGGTCCCCTGGCGCGCCGGGTCCTGGTCGAGCTCGGCGGTCACCTCGCGGAGCCGGTCGCCGACGGCCAGCTTCTGCCCGTAGATCGCCGCGCCCTTGGCGACCGCCTGGTCGGGGTCGACCATGGTCACCTCGATGTCGAACTCCTCCTTCAGCCGCTCGGTGACCTGCACCATCCTGGTCGAGCCGCCGACCAGCAGGATGCGGTCGACCTTCGGGTGGCCGAGTTCGCGCGCGGTCTCCATCACCTTCTTGGTGAGCACCACCGTCGTGTCCAGCAGGTCGCGGGTGAGCTCGTCGAACTTCTCCCGGCTCAGGGTGACCGCGAGCTGGTGGTTGTCGTGGACGACCCGCATCCGGGTCTCGCCCTTGGCGCTCAGCGCCCGCTTGCCCATCTCCGCCTGCTGCCAGAGGTCCTGCAGGGTCTCCGGCGAGTCGAGCGGGTCGCTGGTGCTCCCGTGCTGGGCCTGCCACTGCTCGGCGAGGTGCTGGACGACCCGCTCGTCCCAGTTCCGGCCGCCGAGCTCGTGCGCCCCGTCGGTCGCCACCACCGTGATCGCGCCGACCTCGATCTTGATCACGGTCACGTCGAACGTGCCGCCGCCGAGGTCGTAGACGAGGACGACCTGGTCGGTCCGGTCCTGCATGCCGTAGCTGATCGCGGCCGCGGTCGGCTCGTTGATGATCTCCAGGACGTCCAGCCCGGCGATCCGCCCGGCGTTCGCGGTCGCGTCCCGCTGGACCACGCCGAAGTAGGCCGGGCACGTGATGACGACCTTGTGCGGCCGGACGGTGTCGTGCCGTTCCGCGTCGTCGACGACCTTGCGGAGGATGTAGGAGGAGATCTCCTCCGGGGAGTACTCCCGGCCGAAGAACTCCCGCCGCCACTCGCCGTGGCCGATCTGCCGCTTGATCATCTCGACCACGCGGCCCGCGTCGAGCATCGCGGTGCTCTTCGCCTCCCGGCCGACCACCCGCGTGTCCGCGTCCTCGAACAGGACCACCGAGGGCGTGGTGAGGTCGCCCTCGGCGTTCGGGGTGATCATGGGACGGCCGGAGAGCGGGTCGACGTGCGCGATGCACGTGTAGGTCGTCCCGAGGTCGATTCCGTACACGGGTGTTTCGGTCAACTCGGAGCTCCTTCTTCGGTGGTCGTCGGGGTGTCTGCCGGTGTGGTCGGGTCGGTCGACGCGGCGGTGGCGGGCTCGGCCGCGACGCCCTGGGCCGCGGCGTAGACCTTGACCCATTCCGGCCGCAGCACCTTGTCCTGCCAGGAGAAGCCGGTGCGGGACCGCTCGGCGACGTGCCGGTCGAGGCCGGGGTCCGCGGTCTCGACGACGCTGATGACCTTCTGCCGCGCCCGGTCCACCTCGGGCCCCTCGACGGTGAACGCCTCGACCCCGTTGCGGGCCAGGGTCTGCTCGACGGTCTCCCGGAAGAACAGCAGCGCCTCGACGGTCGCCGGGTCGCGGCCGGGCGACCCGGCCAGCTTGGTGAGGTCGTCGTGCATCGTCACGAGGTCGAGCAGGACCGTCCGCAGCTGGGCCTGGATCAGGCCCTGGCGGTGCGCGGTAAGCTCCTCGCTCATCGCGTCGAAGACCCGCTCCCTGGCCTCGTCGTAGCGGATCTTCGCGTCGAACGTGGTCTGCAGGCGCCGGATCTCCGCCAGCACCACGTCGGTCGCGTCCTGGGCCTCCGGCGAGCTCATCGGGTGATCTGGGTGATCTGGGCGTCGTCGCCGGTGGAGACGACGCTGTCGGTGATCGCCTCGGCCGCCACCGCCCGGTCCCCGGACGCGGTGACGGTGACGCCCGCGCTCTTGAGGACGTCCGAGATCTCGGCGCGCAGCTCCTCGTCCTCGGCGAGGAGCTTGCGGATCTGCAACCGCAGCGCCCCCTGCCGGTCCGGGTCCTCGGTGTCCTCGGCCAGGTCGAGCACGGCCGCTTCAAGGGCGGGCGCGGACTTCTCCTTGCCGAGCAGCCTGCGCAGCAGGGAACCGCCCGTCCGGACGGTCGCGTCGGCGGACTGCTCCTGCAACTTCGTCAGCACCGCGCTGCCGTAGGCGCCGGCCGCGGCGGTCACGTAGGGCACCACGGCGTTCGCCAGCTCGGCGATCTCCGCACTCATGTCGACTACCTCCAACGACGGAATGTGTTGTGTTTTCCCGCGAACGTGCTCACCGTCAGACCTTGAACAGGTAGACGTCCATGCTCAGCGCGTCCGGTGAGCCCAGGCTGATGAACGACCGGTACACGGTCGAGTCGAAGACGAAGCCCTGCGCGCCCAGCTCGCCGAGCACGCCGTTGACCCGGTCGGCGATCGCCAGGCCGCGCGTGACGTTCGCGCCCTGGCTCGACCCGCCGGTGCCGCCGAAGGTCATCACCAGGCCGGCCCGGCGTCCCGCGAGCCGCGGGTCCGCCCGGACGCGGTCGCGCAACCCCTGCGCCGTCCCCGCGTCGCCGCCCAGGAGCGCCGCCGCGTCGATCGGCAGTTCGAGCTTGACCGGGTCGAGTTCGAGCGCGGGCCCGGTGGGCCGGCTCGGCGTGGTGGTGGTCGTCGTGGTCGGTGGCGTGGTGGTGGTCGTGGTCGGTTCGGCCTGGGCGCCCGGGGGCAGCGGCGGCGCGGCGGTCACGGCCACGATGAACGCGAGCGCGAGCGCGAGCATGAGGTCGGCGAAGAGCCAGCCGATGGAGCCGAAGACGGCGTTGCCCGGATCGCGTTCCGCGCGACGCCTACCGGTCGAGGTCCGCACGCCGGTTCACCGCCTCGTTCCTCGGATCGGTCATGCGCCACCACCTCGCCGGAACAACAGCCGCCGCCACGCGCCCCGCCGGGCGGGGCTCGCCGCCGCCGCGTTCGCCAGCTGGGTGGCCGCGCCCCGCAAGGCGCCCGTGGTCGTCGCCAGCGTGCTCGTGGTCGTCGCCAGCGCGCTCATGGTCTTCGCCAGCTCGCTCGTGGTGACGGACAGCCCGGCGTCGACGTCGGCGATGCGCTTGCCCGCCAGGACGACGTCGCCGGTCAGCGTTTCCAGGTCGCCGCGCATCCGGTCGGCCAGGAGGGTGGCCACCTCGCTCAGCGCGGTGGCCGCGCTCTTGATGTCGGTCGAGTGCTGCGCCACCGTGGCGACCAGGTCGGTCTGCGATCGCTTGATGTGCTCCAGCTGCTGGTCGATCGCCTTCGCGGCCTCGGCGTGCGAGCTGGACGCGGAGGCGATCACCGCGGCCGACCCGGACAGCCCGGTCACCTCGGTGGCCAGCTCGGTCGCGGCGGCCCGGTAGACTTGGTGGTCGGCCCGGTAGTCCTTCAACGACTCGCGGAACCCGTCGAACAACGGCGTCATCTGCTGCTCGACGAGCTGCCGGTTGTCCGTCACCGCCTGCCGCAGGACGAGCAGCGCCTCCTGCGTGGTCCTGGCGATGAACTGGGTGTTGTCCTCCCGGACCGCGCTCAGGGTGTCGCGGACCTCCTTGGCCAGGCCGGCGACCAGCGTCTCGGCTTGCTGCTGGAGCCCGGCCATCTGCTCCTGCGCCCGCTGCTGGAGCCCGGCGACCTGGTCCTGCGCCTGCTGCTGGAGCCTCGCCATCTCCTCCCGCGCGTCCGCGGAGAGCTTGCGGTTCGTCTCGGCGAGGTCCTTGGTCTCGCTGATCGCGGTGGTGATCGTCTCCTGCGTCGTGCGCAGCGCGTCCTGCGTCTTCGCCAGGATCTCCTGCGCCGTCTGCGCCCATTCCCGGGCGGTCACCGGCGGCTGCACGACGTCCTCCGCGATGGCGGCGGCGAGCGCGTCCATCGCGTCGTCCAGCCGGCCGTCGAGGTCGGCCAGCACGCGGCTCGACGTGGTCTCGGCCCGGTGCGCCCGGACCGTCAACCACAGGATCGCCAGGATCAGGACGACGGTGGTGAGCGCCGTCTCGGTGAACGTGAGGATGAACCCGCCGCCGAACCGGGTCTGCCAGAGTGACAGGAACGGTTGCGCCGCCAAGTCCGGGTCGGCGGTGAGCTGCCGCTGGTAGAGGAGGCTGGCCCAGCCGAGGAGGAGCCAGGTGATCACCAGCGGCAGCAGCGCCGTGCCGTTGCGCAGGCTCGTGATCCGGCGGATCTCGTGGTGCTGGAGGTCCTCGAGCTGGTCGAGCCGGTGCTCGCGCTCGACCAGTCGTTCCAGCGCCGGGAAGTCCCGCAGCGCCGCCGCCCGGTTCGCCACGACGAGCCGTTCGGCGTCGTCCCTCGCGCCGCGCTTGCGCAACTCCGCGTGGACCTCCCGCAATCTCTCCGCGGCGGTCTCGCCGTGCGGTCCGAGGCCCGCTACGGCCGAGAACGGCTCGGCGGCCGAGGGCTCCTCAACTGGCTCACCCGTCATGCGGGCTCCTCCTGGGCAGGGTGGGTAAGTCGGTCCTCGTCACGGGCGGGGCCGCGGGACGGGGGATCGTGTCGTGGGTCATGGGCCCCACCGGGGTGGGGTCGGGTCGGGCGGACCGAGGAAGTCGCGCAGGTCGCGGATCGTCACGTGGTCCGGGTCCAGGTTCTTCTGCGCGATGGTCAGCGCGCGTTCGGCCAGTGCGATCGCGTCCGCCTCACGTCCGCGGGCCCGACAACTCGCGGCGAGGTTGAACAGCGGCAGGAGCAGGTCCACGTGGTCGGCGCCGAGCGCCCTCTCGCTGATCTCCAGCGCGCGGGTCTCGACCGGGATGGACGCTCCCGGATCGTCGTCCAGGAAGTGCAGGTTGCCGAGCGTGGTGAGCTCCTGGGCGACGTCGAGCGAATCCGGCCCGGATTCCGCCTCGACGAGGCGCACGACCCGCCGGACCAGCGGGATGGCCCGGCGGTAGTCATCGAGCTCGCGGTAGGTGGTGACGAGTTCGCGCAGCGGGCTCACGAGGTCACGGTGGTCCTCGCCGAACGCGGCCTCCGCGATCTCCAGCGCCCGGCGTCCCGTCACCGCGGCCGCCGCGTAGTCCGCCACGTTGCGCTGGGTGATCGCGAGTTCCTCCAGGCGTGACACCAGTTCGGGGCTGCGGCTGCCGTGCATCGCCTCGGCCACGGTCAACGCGTGCAGCGCCAACGGCAGCGCGTTGTCGTACCGGCTGAGCGCCCGGTAAGTGGCCGCGAGGTTGTCCAGCCGGAGCAGCAGGATCCGCTGGTCGAGCTCGGCGGTCGGGTGGTCGGTGAGCAGGCGCCTGGTGATCTCCAGCGAACGCGTCTCCGCCGCCACGGCCTCCTCGTAGCGGCCGAGCTCGTAGCAGGCGTGGCCGAGGCCGGTGAGGTAGTAGGCGGCGGCGATGTCCTCACCGTGCTCGGTGGTGCTGATGCCCACCGCCCGCCGGTACGACCTCGCGGCCAGGTCGAACTGCTCGGCGTCCTGGTGGGCGTCGGCGACCGCCTCCAGCCACGGCAGGGTCTCCGGGGCGTCCCGGCCGTGCTCGAACTCGACGATCTCCAGCGCGCGCCGCAGCAGCGGCACCGCGTCGCCCGGTCGACCGGTCCTGCTGTAGGTCGTGGCGATCTCGCGCAGTTGCAGGGCCACGTCGGGGTGGTAGGCGTGCAGCACGTTCTGGGTGATCTCCAGCGCCTGCCACCGCGTGCCGACCGCGTCGTCCAGGTTGGCCAGGTCCGCGTGCGCGTCGGCCAGGTCGGACAGCACCCGGGCCAGCCCGAGGTGCCGTTCCCCGTAGGTGTGCCGCATGATCTGCGCCGCCCGGTTGAGCAGCGGCACGGCCTCCTCGGCCCGGCCGAGCTTCTGGTAGCCGGAGGCCAGGCCGCGCAACCGGTGCGCGACGTCGCGGTGGTCGCGGCCGAAGTGGGTCTGGGTGATGACGAGCGCCCGCTTGAGCAGCGGCACCGCCTCGGCCGCGAGCCCGAGTTGCAGGTAGCTGTGCCCCAGGTTGGCCAGCAGCGTGGCGACGTCCGGGTGGTCGGGTCCGCGTCGGGCCTCCAGCAGGTCCAGTGCCTGCCGGTCCAGCCGGGCGGCCTCTTCGGCGCGGTCGAGCTGGCGGTAGGTGTTGGCGATGTCGCCGAGCCGGAACGCCATGTCGGGGTGGTCTTCCCCGACCGACTTCCGGGTGATCTCCAGGGCCTGTTCCTCGAGTTCGAGCTCCTTCTCGTACTCGTTCATCTCGCCGTACACCGAACCGAGCTCGGCGAGGAAGAACGCGAGGTCCGGGTGCTCCGGCCGCAACCGCTCCTTGCTGATCTCGTGGGCGCGCTGGGCCAGTGCCAGCGCCTCGTTGGTCCGACCCAGCTCCCGGTAGCTCGACGACAGGCCGCACATCCGGTACGCCACGAAGATGTGGTCGGAGCCGTACGCGCTCTCCTCGATGGCCAGCGCCTCTTCGAGCAGCGGCACCGCCTCGCGGGTCTGCCCGAGTTCCCGGAAGAAGCCCGCGAGGCTCGCCTTGCACCCGGCGAGGAACGGGTCGGTCGGGCCGAGCCCCGCCTGGGCGATCCGCAGCGCGCGTTCGGCCAGCGGCACCGCTTCCGGGATGCGGCCGAGGTGGCTGTAGCTGGTGGCCAGGTTGTTCAACCTGGTCGCGACGTCGAGGTGGCTCGGCCCGAGGCGCTGGGTCGTGATGGCGAGGGCTCGTTCCTCCAGGCCGATGCTCTCCTCGGCCCGGCCCAACGAGCAGTAGGCCGCGCCGAGGTTGCCGAGCAACGTCGCCATCTCGGGGTCGTCCGGCGCGAGGGTGGCCTCGCCGATGCGCATGGCCAGCGTCGCGAAGCGCTCGGTCGCCGTGTACATCCCCTGCGCCGCGGCGAACAGCCCCGCCTGGTTGAACAACGTGCGCAGAGGCGCGTCCCGGTTGTCACCGCCGATGTCGTCGGCCAGCGCGTGCACGTGCGGTAAGAGGCGCCACCACAGCCGCCAGCCGTCCACGTTCGTGCTCGGGTCCTCCGGGATCTGCCGCTCCAGCAGGTCGATCGCCTCGGTCGCCGCGGGCGCGAGTCCCGAATCCGTGGGCGGCACGTCCTTCTGACCCACGCGCAGGATCGTCTGGACGAGTCGGTGGATGCTGATGGAGTCGGCGGTCAGGGTGATCATGCTGTAGGACGCGAGGTGCCCGAGGATCCGGTTCGCCGCGAGTTCGTCACCGGCCAGGAGGTTCGTGACCAGGCTGCGCGGAATGTCGTCCGGCCCGAGCCAGGCGAGCACGTTCAGCACATCGACCGCTTTCGGGACCGGCCCGTCGCGCAGGGCGGCGAGCGTGATGTCCCAGGTTCGGGTGACGGCTTGTTCCTGGCTGATTTCCGGGCTGGTCTCGGCCAGGAGTTCGTACGGCTGCGCGGCGAGCAGGGAAGCGTAGTCGGCGATGGAGACGTGGTGGTACCTGATGTAGGCGCCGGCCTGTTCCAACGCCAGCGGCAGGAACCCGAGCGCCTCGGCGACCGACGCCGCGGCGCGTTCGTCGGACTGTTGGGACCGCTCGCACAGCAGCGTTATCGCGGAAGTGCGGCTGAGCACTCCCAGGCGCACCGGGCGGAGCCCGCGTTTCGTCCAGTCGAGATCTCGACGGGTGGTGACGAGGACGTGGCTCCGGTCCGCGGCGACGAGGAGTTTGTTGATGTCCTCCGGGTTCTCGACGTTGTCGAGGATCAGCAGCCAGTCGTCGTGCTCCTGCAACCAGTTCAGCGCCCAGTCGGCCCTGAACTCCAGCGGCGTGCTGCCGAGCACGGGGGCCAGCCTCGACGCCATCGCGGCGAGCGCCGACGTGATGTTCTCCGGCGTGTCCGCGGTGATCCACCAGACGCACGAGTACAGGTCCCGCTGGTGGAACGCGTACTGCAGGGCCAGCTCGCTCTTGCCGACACCGCCCATCCCGGCGACGCTCTGCCCGATGACCCCGTTGCCCGAGGCCATCGCCAAGCCCAGCTCGCCGAGCGACTGGCGGCGTCCGACGAACACGTCCGACGGGCGGCGCGGCAGGTTCCACAACCGATTCGGCGCGATATCGCGGGGCGACGGGACGTTGTTCGGGAGCGTGATGTGGTAGTTCTGCGCATTGTCACCGGACGAGACGATGCTGCCCTGGATCCGCTGCGACGCGATCGAGCGCTCACCCCGGGCAAAAGGATTCGTCACCGATGGATCACTTCCTCCTCGTGCCCAGGAGGTGACCGGACGCCAATCCGCAAGACCGCTCACCCGTCGAATCGCGATACCCGGCCCTCGAACACGCGTGGGCCACCGCTCGTCTCCGCATCACGATGACCGTACCCCCTTGCCGACACCACTCCATCCCGATCGGGTACATGTCGTCGTGCGCCGACCAGTGCGATGAACACTCGGGTTTCCCGACCCCGTCCGACCTCCGGTGATGACGGCTCCGGGATCATCCATCCCCTGAGTCGGCCACTACCCCGGATTTGTTACCCGCCAAAATCGGGGTTCGAGGTCTCGCCGTTTCCGGGTGCGGCGGCTATCGGGCTTGTCCGCAAAACTCGGGGTCGACCACGGTCGTCCGGGAATCGATTGCCCGGCCGGGGAGCGGGTCTTTCGGCATTTCGCCGACGACCACCGTGCCGCCCCGGTGGAGTCGAGGGCGGCGCGGTGGTCGTCACGGCCGGTTGGCCCGGGTCGTGCGGGGCGTCAGTTCTGGTAGAAGTAGCCGGTCACGTCGACCACGAGGTCGACGGTGCCGTCGCTCCCGTTGTGGAACGCCGTCCTCGAGTGCTCGGTGACCGCGAGGTTGTTGGTCACGGCGCCCGAGGTGAAGTTCAGGGTGGCGGCGTCCGGGGGAGTGGGGATCGCGCCCGGGAAGTAGGCGGTGAGGTAGCCACCGCGCTGCGGGTTGACGACCTTCGCGTTGAACATCACCGCGCTGGGGACGAAGTTGAACGACGGAGCGTTGTGGTCGAAGGTGTACTCGGTGGTCGATCGTCCCGGCAGCGCGCCGGTGCGACCGCCGACGCCGGTGCGGGTGTCGACCGCGCGGCGCGGTGACAAGGGCAGCAGGAAGCTCCTGCCCCCCGAGGAGAAGTAGCCGACGACGTCGACGACGAGGTCCGTGGTCGCGTTCGGGTGGAACGTGACGTGGCCGTCGGCGCCGATGGGGACGATCACGGAGTTCGTGGCGGTCTGGCCGGCCGCGTAGTTGAGGTTGGAGGTCTGCGGGTTGGCCGTGCCGGTGGGGAAGGCCGTCAGGTGGCCCGACGCGCGCGGGTTGACCACCGTGATGTTGAGCAGGGCCGCGGTCGCGTAGTCGGGCACCGTGCCGTACACGTGGGCGATCCGGTGGCTGAACGACTCGCCGGCGGCGATCGGCCGGGGCGACGTCATCCCGATGCCGGTGCGGGTGTCGAGCAGCCGGGACGGGTAGACGGTGGTGAAGCCCTCGGCCGTCGCGCCCTTGGTGAAGTAGCCGGCGACGTCGGCGATCAGGTCGACGGAGCCCGGGCTGCCGTTGTACAGGTCGACGTGGCCGCCGCCGACCGCGACGGTCGTCAGCCCGGGCACGGTCACGCCGGCCCGGAAGTCCACCACGGACGCGGTGGGCCTGGCCTGCCCGGCCGGGTGGGCGGTGAGGTGCCCGTCGGCCGTCGCGCTGGTGACGGTGAGGTTCACCGTCACCGCCGTCACGTCCGCCGGGATCCCGTGGCGGCCGCCGATCGCGAGCCGCACGGTGCCGTACGGCGCGACCTTCTGGGCCGGGGCGCCGACCCCGCTCCTGGTGTCCAGGAACCGGGTCGGTCCGTGCTTGACGTAACCCGAGCCGAGCGTGGTGAACGTGGTCGACGTCGTCGCGGTGTTGCCGGCGGCGTCGGTGACGGTGGCCCGGACCTGGTACGTGCCGGGGAGGTCGTACCGGTGGCTGCCCGTGCCGCCGACGGTTGCGGTGTCGCCGTCACCGAAGTCGAACTCGGTACTGGCGATGTTCCACGGGTTGTCGCCCGGGTCCACGGTGAAGTGCCCGGTCAGGACGCCCGAGCTGCTCGCGGTCAGGCGGGGGGTCAACGTGCCGCCGGCCGGCACGACCTTGAGCGACCAGGACCGACTCGTGGTCAGGCGGGACTCGCTGGAGGCGGTCACGCGGATGGTGTAGGTGCCGGTCGCGTTGTAGGCGTGCGACGCCGAGCACGGCGACACGGACGTCGTCGTGCCGTCCCCGAAGTCGACCGCGCAGGTGACGGGCGATCCCCACTCGGAGCGGACCGTGCCGCTGAAGTCGACCACACCACCGACCGGCGCCTGCGACGCGGACACCTTCATGGACGTGTCGACGAACCGGTCCTGCTGCTCCTGCGCGCCGCGGTCGAGGTAGGAGACCGCACCCGTCCCCGTATCGGGAACCCGCGGGTTGTCCACCCTGGGGCCGTTGGCGGCGTCGACCACGCCGGGCGCGTCCGCGTTGCCGGAGTCGACGGCGGGCGTGCCCTCGTCCGGGTCCGTCTTCAGGTCGTGCGCGCCCTGCCCGGTGGCGGCGTGCAGCTCGGCGGGGTCGTGGTGGACGACGCCTGCCCACCGGTACACGTTGACCCACAGGTACGCGATGTTGTAGTCGAGCGTGACCCCGGGCGCCGCCGCGCTGTCGACCTCGATCGTGTGCACCGGTCCCCGCGGGCAGTAGCTGCTGACCGAGGAGGACAGCACCTCCGAGATGATGTTGTTCTGGATCGAGGAGCCGGTGGTCGCGCCGGTGATCACGATCCCGCGGTGGCACGAGTCGCGGAAGGTGTTGCCGGTGACGGCGACGGCGTCGACGTTCTCGGCGATCACGCCGAAGTTGCCGAGCTCGGTGATCGTGTTGCCGGTGACCGTGAGGCTGGCGCCGCCGTCGGCGTACACGGCCCGGCCGCGCGTGCCGAAGTTCGTGCGGCTGACCGTGACCGCGGTGGACCCGCCCGTGACGCGCACCGCGTGGGCGCCGCCGTAGGGGTTCGCGTCCGGGCGCAGCGAGCCGCGGTCGAGCGTGACTCGGGCAGCGCCGTCGATCAGGACGGCGTCGACGACCGTGGCGCCGTGGATGGTCATGCCGCGCAGCGTCACGTCGTGCGCGCCGCGGACGGTGATCGTCGGCGTGGTGCCGCCCGCCGGGCGCCGCACGGCCCCGCCCTGGAACACGATCGGCGCGTCGGCGGTCCCGGACCGGGTGATCGTCACGCTCTCGTCCTGCGTGCCGGTGATGTCGACGACCTGGCCGGGCTCGACCACGTCGGCCGCCGCCTGCACCGTGCAGAACGGCGTGGCCGCGCTGCCGTCACCGCTGTCGCTGCACGTCGCGACGTCGTTCACGTACAGCGTCGTGGCCGCGGCCTGCGCCGCCGGTGTCGTCACCACCCCGGCGAGGACCACGAATGCCGCTGCTGCGGCGATGTTCGGCAAGCGCACGGTGTCTCCTCGGAACGCGCGACGGGCGGTGCGGTAGTTCTACCGCGAAACCGCCGCCGAGGATGACGAGTTGACCGAACGGGCCGCCGCCCGTCCCGCTCGCCGGTGCGACAGGGGGATCGGGCGCGGTCGGCCGGCGATCACGGCGGCCGACGTCGTGCTCAGTGCGACTCGCGGCTGACCTCCGAGCCGCTGGAGCCGAGGAGGAAGTCGAGGTCCGCGCCGGTGTCGGCTTGCAGGACGTGGTCGACGTAGAGCCGTTCCCAACCGCGGCGGGGGTTGGCGAACCCGGCGACGGTCGCCGCGTTCGGCGTGCGGGCGGCGAGCTCGTCGTCGGACACCTCGACGTCGATGCGGCGGGCCTCGACGTCCAGGCTGATCACGTCGCCGGTGCGCACGAGGGCGAGCGGTCCGCCCGCGGCGGCCTCGGGGGCGACGTGGAGGACGACGGTGCCGTAGGCGGTGCCGGACATGCGGCCGTCGCAGACGCGGACCATGTCGCGCACGCCCTGCTCCAGCAACTTCTTGGGCAGCGGCATGTTGGAGACCTCCGGCATGCCGGGGTAGCCCTTGGGCCCGCAGCCGCGCAGCACGAGCACGGAGTCGGCGGTCACGTCGAGGTCGGGGTCGTCGATGCGGGCGTGGAAGTCCTCGACGGAGTCGAACACGACGGCCGGGCCCCGGTGCCGGAGCAGGTGGGGCGAGGCGGCGGCGGGCTTGACGAGCGCGCCGCGCGGGGCGAGGTTGCCGCGCAGCACGGCGATGCCGCCGTGCTCGACCAGCGGCGTCGCCCGGGTGCGGATGACCTCGGGGTCCCAGATCGGCGCGTCGTCCAGGTAGTCCACCAGCGGTCGGCCGGTGACCGTGAGCGCGTCGGGGTCGAGCAGGTCGCGGACCTCGCGCAGCACGGCGAGCAGGCCGCCGGCGCGGTGGAAGTCGTCCATCAGGAACCGACCGGCGGGCAGCAGGTCGACCAGCACCGGCACGTCGGAGCCGATCCGGTCGAAGTCGTCCAGCGCCAGGTCGATCCCGAGGCGGCCGGCGATGGCCAGCAGGTGGACCACGGCGTTGGTCGAGCCGCCGATCGCGGCCAGGGCGACGATGGCGTTGTGGAAGGACGCCTTGGTGAGCAGGGCACCGGGCCGCCGGTCGGCGGTGACCAGCTCCACGGCCAGCCGGCCGGTGGCGTGGGCGGCTTCCAGCAGTCGGCTGTCCGGGGCCGGGGTGCCCGCCACGCCGGGGATCACGGCGCCCAGGGCTTCGGCGACCAGCGCCATGGTGGAGGCGGTGCCCATGGTGTTGCAGTGGCCCCGGCTGCGGATCATCGCCGACTCCGACCGGATGAACTGCTCGTTGGACAGCGAGCCCGCGCGGACCTCCTCCGACAGCCGCCACACGTCGGTGCCGCACCCCAGCGGGACGCCGCGGAACGTGCCGGTCAGCATCGGCCCGCCGGGCACGACCACGGCGGGCAGGTCGACCGAGGCGGCGGCCATGAGCAGCGACGGGATGGTCTTGTCGCAACCGCCGAGCAGCACCACGCCGTCGATCGGGTTGGCCCGGAGCATCTCCTCGGTGGCCATCGCGGCCATGTTGCGCCACAGCATCGCGGTGGGGCGGACCTGCGTCTCGCCCAGCGACACCACGGGCAGCTCCAGCGGGATGCCACCGGCCTCGTAGATGCCGTTGCGCACCGACGCCGCGACCTCCGTCAGGTGCGCGTTGCACGGCGTCAGGTCCGAGGCGGTGTTGGCGATGGCGATCTGCGGGCGGTCGAACGCGTCGTCCGGCACGCCGCGGCGCATCCAGGCGCGGTGGATGTAGGCGTTGCGATGATCTCCCGCGTACCACTGGGCGCTCCGGAGCGTCACGTGCGACCGCCTTCCGACTACCGGCGCGATGGCCTGATCCGTGGAATGCGATGAACCCTACCCGCTGCGGGCACCGGCAGGGCCAGGTGAAATCCGGCCCGGTCCACCCGCGCGGCGCCGGCCGGCGGTGACCACTGTCCACTTCGGACAGTGAGGTGCACTCCGCCGACCTGCGCCTCGACGTCTCCCGGCGCAGCGGTGCGTGCCTCAAGCGGTGAGCTCGTCGATGGAGATCAAGCCGTCGTCGAGCACCCTGGTCACCAGGTCGCTCTTGGTGCGCGCGTGGCGGCCCGCGTTCGCGTACTTCGTCCGCACCCGCTGGATGTAGGTGTCCACGGTCTTCACGCTGAGGTAGAGCCGGGCCGCCACCAGCTGCTTGGACGGCGAGGCGAACCAGGCGCGCAGCACCTCCAGCTCACGGGGTGTGAGCTTCGGCCGCGTGGCGGAGTCGGCCGGCGCCGCGCCGCTCGTCGCCGGGCTCAGGTAGGTCCGGCCCGCTGCGGCGGCCCGGATCGCGGGCACGAGGCGGTCCGCGCCCTCGCACTTGGGCACGTACGCGTGCACACCGAGGGCCATGCACCGCTCGGCGGCTCCGCGGTCCACGTGCTGCGCGTACACGACCACCCGCCGGCCGACCTCGACGAGCCGCCGCAGCGCGGTGGCCCCCTGGCTGCCGGGCGCCTCGACGTCGAGGATCACCACGTCGGCCGCCGCGCCCGGCCCGGTCCACGCCCCGGCGAGGCTGCCGCCCGTGTCGAGCAGCTCGATCGGTGGATCCGCCTGCGCACACCACTGCCCGACACCCGCGACGATCGCCGCGTGGTCGTCGACGATTACCGCCGTCGTCACCGCTCCCCCTCGCCGTCACCCCGCCCTGACGGTGAGCTTGTCGGGTCGACCTCTCCGATCGATATCGGTTGATCATGAACGACCACTATCCTGTGGTCGGCGGCTTGGGGGGCGCGATGGAGTTTCGTCTACTCGGACCGCTCGAGGTCGTCGACGGCGGGACGACGGTGCGAGTGGGCGGTCTGCGGCAGCGGACGCTGCTGGGTGTCCTGCTGCTGCACCGCGGCCGGGTGGTCCCGCTGGAACGGCTGGTGGACGCGGTGTGGGACACCGATCCGCCGTCGTCGGCCCGGGACCAGGTCCGCAACAGCGTGTGGGCGCTGCGCAAGGCGCTCGGCGACGCGCCGGGCCGGGTCGTGGTCACCGAGGACGCCGGCTACCGGCTGGACACCGACGGGCACGTCGTGGACGCGGACCGGTTCGAGGCAGGCGTGCGCGCGGCCAGGTCCGGGGCCGAACGGGGCAACCTCGAGCAGGCGAGCGCGGTGCTGCGCACGGCACTGGACCTGTGGCGCGGGCCCGTGCTGGCCGGCCTGCGCGCCGGGCTGGTGCGCGACCTGGCGACCGGGCTGGACGAGCGACGGCTCCTCGCGCTGGAGGAACGCCTGGAGCTCGACCTGGCCCTGGGCCGACACGGCGAGCTGGTCGGCGAGCTCACCGAGCTCGTCGCCGAGCACCCCGGGCGGATGCGGGTCGTCGGCCAGCTGATGCGCGCCCTGAACGGCGCGGGCCGCTCCGCCGACGCGCTGACCGCCTACCAACGGGCCAAGCGGCACCTCGCCGACGAGCTCGGCCTCGACCCGCCCGCCGAGCTGCGGGAGCTGGAGGCCGCCATCCTGCGGGACGACCCGGAGCCGGTCCCGCCGCGCCCGGGGCTCCGGGCCGCCGACGTGCCGCCGCGTGGCCGCGCCGTGCCCAGGACGCTGCCGTACGACGTGCCGGACTTCACCGGCCGACCCGCCGAGCTGCAACGGCTGCTCGGCCTGGGCGCGGCGGCGCGGACGGTGGTGATCTCGACCGTCGAGGGCATGGCCGGCGTGGGGAAGACCGCGCTGGCCGTGCACGCCGCGCACGCGCTCGCCGACCGGTTCCCCGACGGCCAGCTCTTCGTCGACCTGAACGGCTTCACCCCCGACCGGGTCCCGACCAGCCCCGAGGACGCCCTGGCGGTGCTGCTGAGCACGCTGGGCGTGCCCCGCGACCGGATACCGTCCTCCGTCGACGAGCGGGTCGCGATGTGGCGCACCGAGGTCGCGGACCGGCGGCTGCTCCTGGTCCTCGACAACGCCGCTGACGCCAAGCAGGTCGCGCCGCTGATCCCCGGCAGCCCCGGTTGCCTGGTGCTCGTCACGAGCCGCCGCCGGTTGACCAACCTCGACGGCAGCATCCCCGTCGAGCTGGACGTGCTGCCGGAGGAGGAGGCGGTGGCCCTGGTCGTCGCCATCCTGGGCGCGGCGCGGGTCGACGACGAACCGGAGGCCGTCGCGGAGCTGGTCGGGCTGTGCGGGCGCCTGCCGCTCGCGATCCGCATCGTCTCGGCCCACCTGCAACGTCGCCCGCGGTGGACCATCCGGTCCCTGACCGAGCGGATGGCCGGCGAGAAGCGCAGGCTCACCGCGCTCGCCGCGGCCGCCGACCACGGGGTGACGACCGCGTTCGCGCTGTCGTACCGGGCGCTGGCCCCGGACCACCGACGGGTGTTCCGGCTGCTCGGGCTGCACCCCGGTGCGGACATCGACTCGTACGCGGTCGCCGCGCTGGCGGGCCTCGACGTCGACGTGGCCGACGCCGTGCTGGAGCAGCTCGCCGACGAGTACCTGCTCCAGCAGTCCAGCCCCGGTCGCTACACGTTCCACGACCTCCTCCGCGCACACGCCCGCGCGTGCGCGGAGGACGAAGAGCCGGCGGCGGCCCGGCACGAGGCGCTCACCCGGCTCTTCGACCACTTCCGCCACACCGCCGCGGAGGCGGTGAACCTGCTCGACCCGCACGACCGGGACCGCAGGCCGCGCACCGAGGACCCCGGCGCCGCTCCGTTGCCGTTCGGGCACGACGTCGCGGCGGCCCGCCGTTGGCTCGACCGGGAGACCCCGAACCTGCTGTCCGTCGCCGCCCAGGACGACCGGCCCGCCCACACCTGCGACCTGTCCCTGATCCTCTGGCGCCACCTCGAACAACAAGCGCGGCACCGGGAAGCCGAGGCACTGCACACCCACGCCGTCGCCTCCGCACGTGCCGCGGCCGACCCTCTCGCCGAGGCGGGCGCCACCCGCAACCTCGGCCGCACCCAGTGGTACCTGGGCGACCTCTCACGCGCGGCGCAGCTGTTCGAACGTGCCCTGGCCCTGTTCGACCACGTCGAGAACCCGCTGCTCACCGTGACCGTGCTCAACGACCTGGCGACCACCGTGTTCCAGCTGGGGCGGCACGACGAGGCGATCGAGCACTGCGAGCGCGCGCTGGCCATCTGCGCGGGCACCGACGACCCCACGGGCGAGATGCAAGTGCTGATGACCCTGGGCAACGGCGAATCACTGCGGGGCGACGACGAGGCGTCGAGCCGCTACCTCCACCAGGCGCTGCGGCTCGCCCACGCCGTCGGCAACCGGAACATCGAGGCCCGTGCCCGGCTGAACATCGGTGACATGTACGCGGGCACGGGCTTTCCCGACGTGGCGAAGACCTACCTCGAACACGCGTTGGAGCTGTACCGGGAGATCGGCAACCGCGAGGGCGAAGCGGTCGCCCTGGCCAACCTCGGCAGCGTCCACACGCGGCTCGGGGACGAGCGACGGGCGACGGCGTACCTCGACCAGGCGCTGACCTTCTTCCAGCAGAACGGCGACCGGCGCTGGCAGAGCGAGACGCTGCGGGAGATCGGCACCCTGCACGCGCGAGCGGGGCGGCACGAGCAGGCCGACCGGTACTACGGCGAAGCCCTGGACCTCGTGCGGCGGATCGGCAACCGGTCCGCGGAGGCGGACATCCTCGACCGCCTGCGCGAGAACGCCCTCGCCCGCAGCGCCAGGGCGACCGAGTGAGGCGCCACCGCCGGCCGCCGTCCAAGGGCTCAGGACGTCGCGACCGTCACCACCACGGGAAGCCCCACTTCCGGCCCTGAGTCCCCATTTCGGCTTCCCCCGCCCAGTCGACACCCGCCTGCGACACCTCGGTCACGACGTCCGTGCCACCGCCCGACACCTCGCTGTCGTAGCCCAGCGCGAGCGCCGGCGACGCCGCGCCGAGCGCCATCGCCGCGGCCATGACCGCAACCACCACTGTTCGGTTCCGCACCTTCATCCGAATCCTCCCTGCCAGTCCGTGCCCGCCGGTCAAGGCGAGACGCTCGACCTCGGTTCGCAGACTACGAACGTCGGCGCCGACCCGCTGTCAGGCGAACACCTGACACGTGCCGCCACGTCGGTGTGCCACGTGGGCGCGGGCGTGTGCCACGCGCACGCCGAACGTGTGGGTGGCCGGTGGCCGGGATCGACGCCGTCCCAACGGATCCGTCGGCCGGCGAGGGAGGTTTGTCGGGCGTTCGCCTGACAATCCGACCAGTGGCGGGCCTTTAGCGTGACGATCAGTCGCACGCACCATGTGAATGTTCGCCGGAATAACGCAACGCACCTCTGGTCCTTCGTCGCAGCGATGAAGTCGGACACCTCCAACCACACCGTGGCGGTCGTCGGTCACCGGAAACGCGTCGATCGCCCGCGGTCAAGCGCGGACGGACCGGAAATTGCCTGCCGGAAGGGTTGTTACATGACGACAGCACCAGTGAGGCAGCCGTCGGGACTCCCGCGTGGTCTGACCGCGGAAGCGCCGCTGCGCGATCTCACGGAAGACGAGATCGCCACTTTCGAGCGGGACGGCGTCATCCTCGCGAAAGGGCTCTTCCAGGACTCGTGGGTCGCGCACGTCGGCGACGCGATCGACCGGATGATCGAGCACCCCACGCCGTACGGCGAGCTGCTCTCCCGCGGCAAGGGTTTGTACACGGACCTGTTCATGTGGAAGTACAGCGAGGCGTTCCGCGATTTCGCCTACTACTCACCGGCGGCACGCATCGCCGCGCAGGCGGCGCGGTCGAGCCGGATCAACTTCCTCGTCGACCAGATGTTCAAGAAGGACCCGGGGTGTGACATCCCGACGAGCTGGCACACCGATTCCATCGCGTGGCCGGTGGCCGGCGAGAAGCTGGTCAACATCTGGCTGGCCTGCGACCACGCCACCACGGAGAACAGCGCCATCCAGTTCATCCGGGGGTCGCACCGGTGGCCGACGGCGCGGTCGGCGCGCGCGTCCGGCGAGCTCGACGACGCCCGCGTCGCCGAGGCGCTGGCCAAGCTGGGGTGGAAGCCGACCGAGCCGATGACGTTGGACGGGCTCGAAGAGCCGTTGACCGTGCCGGCGGTGACCCGGGCCGCGTTCCGCGGCGTGCACCGGCGCGTCGAGGAGGAGATGACGCACGCGCCGCTGCCGGGCGGGCTCCGCGGGCTGGTGGAGATCGAGCCGAACCGGGACCGGCTCCCGATCGTGGGCTGGGACGTCGAGCCCGGTGACGCCCTGATCTTCCACCTGGGGATCCTGCACTACTCCACGGGGACGAGCGGCACGGGCGGCGCGCGTCGCGCCCTCGCCACGCGCTGGCTGGGCGACGACGTCCGGTACGCGCCGACGACCGGGTCCCTCCCGACCTTCTGGGAGCACGGGCTGCGGCCGGGTGACCGGTTCGGCGGCCCCCTGCACCCGCAGATCCTGCCCGAGGTCGTGCCCGGTGAGGGCGACGCGCGCTTCCGGCAGGTCGAGGAGGCCGACCCGCACATCGGGTTGGCGGACTTGAAGGTCCGCCTCGCCCTGGAGGAAGGCGCCTCCTGAGCCGGATTCCGGTCCGAGCCGGGTTCCGGTCCGCCGCGCCCGCGAGAGGCGCACCACGAACGCCGGCGCCGTGAGCCAGCCGACGGCGCCGGGGAATGGAACGCACGACCACGCCGGAATGGAGGATCGATGAACAACGACGAAGTCACCGCGGTGAAGTCCGCGACCGCGACGGCGAACGAGCCGAGCACGCCGTTCGCGTTGGAGTCGCACGAGGAGCAGCTCCTCGAGGAATTCGGGACGCTGCTGTCGGCTGAGTACAACTACCAGATGGTGTAGCCGCAGGGTTTCGGTGGGGCCGTGCGCGGCCCCACCGGAACCGTGCTGCGCCTCGTCGACAAGGAGTGCCGTTTTGACGAGCAACCGCACGCCCGTCGGAGGGGCGCCCGCGGACTCCGCCACGGCGCCGGAGCCCGCGGTCGCCGCCAACGTCCTGCGCAACACGCCTTTTCTCCTGCTGCTGGTCGCGCTGGTCCAGTCCGCGTTCGGCGACCAGCTCTTCAAAGTGGGGGTGCCCTGGTACGCGACCCAACGCGGGGAGTTCTTCGACGGCGCCCTCATCGGCATCGTGATGGCCATTCCCATCGCCTGCTTCGGCCTGGTCGCGGGTGTGCTCGTCGACCGGTACAGCAGGTTCTGGTTGCTGGTCGGGGCCGATTTCGTGCGCATGGTCGTCGTCGCGGCGATGGCGGTGCTGGTCGCGACGCAGCTGGCGCCCCTGTCCGTGCTGCTGGTGGGCACGTTGCTGCTCGCCGCGCCGGGGACGGTCTTCATGCCGGCCGTGCAGACGCTGATCCCGGTCATCGCGGGCGGGAAGCTCGAACGCATCGCCAGGATGGACGCGCTGCTCATCGGCGGCGCCACCACCATGGCCATCCTGGGCCCGTCCCTGACCGGTCTGCTGCTGAACGTGGTGGAGATCGAGGTCCTCCTCGCGCTGGACGCGGTCACGTTCGGCGTCTCGATGGTGCTGATCCTGCTGGTCAGGAAGTCTCTGCCGGTCGTGCCGCCGCGTGCTGCCGCGGATCGCCCCAAGCGGTCGGTCAGCGGGGTGCTCGCCAACGCCAAGGCGGGCTTGCGGTTCATCCTCGCCGACAAGGTCCTCCGGCCCCAGTTCCTGGTCTACCCGGTGCTGGACGGGGCCCAGTACAGCATCGTGTTCCTGCTGCCCGGCTACCTGCTCACGCTCGAGGAGAGCGGCGCCACCTACTTCGGCCTGGCCGTCGCGGCCATCGGCGTCGGCCGGGTGATCGGCCTGTTCACCGTCGCGCACACCTCGCTGCTCCGTCGCCGGGGCATCGTGTTCGTGGGCAACTGGATCGTCCAGGGGACGGCGTTGCTGGTGATGACCGCGTTCGACAGCGGTTGGGTGGTACCCCTCGCGCTGCTCTTCGTCGGCCTGCCCGCGGGCATGGCGACCGTCGCGGTGACCTCGTTCGTCCAGTCGGTCGTCCCGGACGAGCTGCGCGGCCGGGTCTTCGCGGCCGTGATGTCGTTGAGCGGCGCGGCCATGCCGCTGGCGCCGCTCGTGCTCGGTCTGGTCGCCACGGCCTGGTCGCCGGCCGGGGCCATGGTCTGCACCGGCGCGCTGTTCGTCCTCGGTGGCGTCTTCCTGGCCACCCGGTCCGCGGTCCGCGGAGCCTCGTGATGAGCACGACGCGACCTCCCTACCACAGCACGGGCCTGCGCCCCGACGCCGAACGGCCACGCCGGTGGCGGCCGGACGAGCGGGTGGACCTGTGGTTGCTCGGTCCGTACTTCGGGCTGCACGAACCCCCGGTGTGCTCCCTGCACACCGCGACCGTCACGGCCGCCTACGCCGAGCTCGACACCTCGCGCCCGGCGACGCCGTTCCAGTGCCACACGCCTCGCGGGTTGCGCGAGGCGGTCGCCCAGTGCCTGCGGTGGCCGGAGCTGGCGTCGCCGGGCCCGGCCGCGCTGCCGGACGAGCTGGTGACCGAGCGGTGGCGCGCGCTGGTCCGGCTCACGGAGCACCCGCTCGACCTGGACCTGGAGACGCGCCTGCGCCTCGGCACCCTGCTGTGCGCCCTCGGCCTGGACGCGTGCGCCCTCGGCGTCCTCCCGGCGTCGACGCCCGAGGACGCCGGTCGCGACCAGCTCTCGGCGAACCTGGCGATGAAGCGGACGCACGCGCTCGTCCGGGCGAGCGGGTCGGAGGCGGCCCGTGCGGAGGACCGCGAGGTCCTCACCGCGGTGGCGACGAGCCGGCGCCTGCCCGCCGCGACCGCCCTGTCCGCCGCGCTGACCCTGGTGGTGCTCAACGCGAAGGGACGCGCACCGGACGTCGCCGCGACGGCGCACTGGCGCGAAGTGGCCGGCGCCCACCTCGCCGGGCTCGCGCCGGGAGGGTCCTGGCGGGACGCGCTGTTCACGAGCGCCTACTGGCGAGCGGTGAGCTACCTGCCGTTCCTGCTTGGTGACCACGAGCGCACCCGCGCGGAGCTCGACCGCGCCGAGGAGCACGCGCGCGACCTCCCGGACGGCACGGAGCAGCAGGCGCTCGTGCGCCGCCAGAACCTGCACCCCCTGCTGGAGACCCGGACGCGTGCCGCCGCGGCCGCGAACGACCTCGACGCGGCGCTCCGGTACGCGCACGAGTTGGCGGCGCTCGACCCGTACGACGGCAAGGTCCTCCTGGGGCTGGGCGACGTGGCGATGCGGGCTGGGGACACCGCGGCGGCGGTGGAGGCGTACCGGCGCGCGGCGATGCTGGGAGCTCCGCACGCCGCCCGCGCGCGGGTGGCGCTCGGCCGGCACCTGGAGCACGCGGGCGACGAGGAAGGCGCGCTCGACTCCTTCCTGGCCGCCGCGCACGCCGACCCCACCGCGTACACGGCCGTCGCGGCGGTGCACCGGCTCGCCGAGCGGACCGGTCGCTCCGACCTGGCCGACTGGTGCGTGCGGTGGCTGGCCGACCTGCGCGCCCGGTTGCGCGTCCGTCCGGAAAGGACTGTCGGATGAGCGTCTCCTCGAACCCGTTCCGGCGGATGCCGACGCGGGGGATCACCACCGCGCCCGGGACCCGGAGCGACCTGCGCGCCGTCCGCCCGTACGTCGACCTGCGCGGCGCAGGGGGCGCCATCCACTCCCGCGTGCTGCTGCACTACGCCGATGCGTTGTCGAGCGGCCACCAGGTGCGGGCGGTGTTCCAGAGCAACCCCGTCGCGCACACCCGCCGGCACATCCTGCGCGAGGCGCGGCTGCCCGACTTCCACGCCGATCACCCCGCCGACCTGCCACCGGAACTGCGCGGCCGGCGGTGGCAGGACCTGTGCGAGCACGTCGAGCACTGGCCCGACCTCGACGACGACACCAGGGCACGCGCCGGCATCGTGCTCGTCCGCCTCGGCTTCTACGCGACCTTCCTGGGGCTGACCGGCCCGGATGAGCCACCCACCGCGATCGGGGACGCCGGCGCGAGCCTGCTCATGCTGCGCGCCAACGCCCGGTACAAGCGGGCGCTCGCCGCGGGCGAGGCGGTGCCGACGTACGAGTCGCTGGTCGAGCACGCGTCGACGGCCCGGTCCCGGTTGCTGGCGGCGCTGGCGCTGGCCGTCCACCACGCCCGGGTCAGCCGGGACAGCGCGCAGGTCGACGCGTGGGCCACGCGGTCGATGGACCTGCTTCCCCAAGCGCTCGACGGCGGCGAGGACGACGCGCTGCTGCACAGCGCGGTGCTCCGGGCGTGCAGCTTCGCCCCGTTCTTCGACGGCGACAAGGCCCGCACCACGCGGCTGCTGGACGAGTGCGAGGCACTCGCGCGGTCCGCGCCGGCGGACACCGCCGAGCGGGCCCTGGCCAAGGCCGAGAACCTGCGCGCCGTGCTCGAGACCCGCGCCCGGGAGGCGCAGTGGCGGGGGGAGGCGGACCTGGCCCTCGACCGCACCAGGGAGCTCGTCGACCTGGACGCCGACGACGGCCGGGCGCACCGCGACCTCGGGTACCTGTTGCTGGCCCGGCAGGACGTCGAGGCGGCGCTGCGCTCGTTCGCCCGCTCCGCCGCGCTCGGACCCCCGTTCGCGGCGGTGTCGTGGGCGCTCGTGGCGCGGTGCCGCGAGCTGCTCGACGACCCGCGTGCGGCGATCGAGGCGTACCTCGTGGCGTGCGAGCTGGATCCCGGATCGCTGACGGCGCTCGACGGTGTCGCGCGGTGCGCGGCGTCGATCGGCGACGCCGGCCTGCGCGGGTGGGCGCTGTCGCGGTCGGCCGCCCTCCCCGCCCTGCCCGCACCCGCCGACCGCGAGAAGGAGACCGTCCGATGACCCTTGCCCAGGCCTCCGTGATGGCGTGCGCGACCGCCGACGACCCGTACGTGGTCGCGTTCGCGGCCAAGCGCGCGTCCGCCGTGGACAGAGTGCTCCCCGTGCTGGCGCGCCGACTTCCCGTCGACACCGCGCGAGCGCTGCGCGCCGCGCTGGAGGAGTTCGCGTCGCTGGGGGAGGCGGAGCGGCGGGCGGTGGTCACCGCCCCGCTGTTCGGCTACTGGTGGCACCGCCTGTGCGTGGACTACCGGCGCGGTGAGTTCACCGCCCTGGCGGACTGGGTCGGCCACCTCCGGCGCTTCCTCGAACCGGTGCGCGACGACCTGTCGCCCGACTCCGTCGAGCTGCGCGGCGGGATCCTCCTCGGCGCCGACCACCCGTGGATCCACGAGTACGTCCGGACGGCCAACGGGAACACCAGGGCCGAGGGCGGGCGGGGTGATGTCACGCCGGTGCCGCCCGACGAGGTGCGACCCGACCTGGCCCGCGCGCTGGCGCTGATCGACGACGTGTGGCCCGCCTTCGGCGAGGAGGTCACCCGGTTGGTCCGGCTGATCGTGCCGTTCACCAGCGCCGACACGGTCGCGTTCAGCAACAGCGTGCTGGACGGGCTGCTGTTCCTCCGCGCGGACCTCGCCGATCCGGTGGTCGCCACCGAGCGCCTCGTCCACGAGACGAGCCACCTGCGGCTCAACGCCGTCTTCGACCTCTACCGGGTGCACGAGCACGGGCCGGAGGAGCGACTGCACTCGCCCTACCGGAAGGTGCCGCGACCGGTCGACGGGCTGTACCACGGTGCCTTCGTCTTCGCGCGGATCGCGCAGTTCCACCTGCGGGCGCACCGGCGGCTCGGCGAGGACCGCTGGCTGCACCGGCTGGTCGAGGTGCTCGACATGCAGCGGGAGGCGCTGGACCTCTTGCGGGACTCGGTCCGCCTCACGCCGTTCGGCCAGGTCGCCTACGAGGAGTTCCGCCGCGCGACCGAAGCGGTTGCCCACGACGCCTTCGACAAGACCGGATCCACTGGGAGCACTGATGCCTAGCCAGACGATGGCCCCCCTCGCGGTGGCCGACAGCTACCCCGACGAACCGCTCAGGACCTACCGCGACCGGGTGTCCCGGGGCATCTCCCGCGTGCTGCCGCGACTGCTCGACCGGGTGGACGAGGCGCAGGCCGCCAGCGTGGACCAGGTCTGGGAGTGCTTCGAGCACCTGCCGGCGGAGCAACGCGGTGACATCGCCCAGCACCCGCTGTTCTGCTCGTGGTGGATCAAGCTGAAGTCGGCCGTCGCGGGCGGGGACGACGCCGGCATCCGGCGACTGCTGCCGCACTTCGGCCGGTTCGTGCTGATCCCCGCGTTGCGCGGCGCGGTCGCCTCGGGGTCCGCGACGGACCTCCGGCTCGACCTGCCCCTGTCCGATCGCGGCGAGCTGCGCTTCCCCGGTCACCTCCGGCACGTCGTCCTGGACGGCGCCGGGCCCGGCCACGCCCGGCTGCGCCACGACGGCGACGTGCTGCGGGTCGACACGACGGACCGGTTGTGGCTGGTCCCGGTCGCCGACCTGCTCGGGCCGGCCGCCACCGACCACCCGCTGCTGGGCACCCGTCCGGCCATCGCGGGCGGCGCGATCGAGGTGGACGCGTCCGACGAGTGGTTCCGGCGGTTCTTCGAGGGCCAGAACGCCAGGAACCCGCTGCCCGGCTACCCCCGCCGGGACCTCGCCCCGCTGGAGCCGGTCAGCCGGCAGGTGGTCGAGCAGCTCGACCGGGCGCTGGACCTGCTCCGGTCGACCAGCCCCGGGTTCGCCGCGGAGGTCGAGGCGCTGATCAAGGTCGTCTCGCCGTTCCGCAGCCGGCTGATGTCGACGTTCACCGACACCGGGTTCTTCGGCACCGTCTTCATCAGCGAGCGCCTCGGTCCGTTCGCGGACACGGCCCTGACCGCGGAACACCTGCTGCACGAGGCCAGCCACCACCGGTTGACGCTGCTGATGGAGGACGACCCGCTCATCGACGCCGACCCGGCGAAGCTCGTGAAGTCGCCGTGGCGCCTCGACCCCCGGCCGCTGCACCAGATCCTGCACGGCACGTTCGTGTTCGCCCGGATCGCCCAGTTCCTCGGCGCGGCGGTGGCCGACGGCGGCGGCCCGGAGCTCGTCCAGCGCTACGAGGCGGTCCAGCACGACCTGCGCGACGCGCTGCGGACGCTGGACGAGGGCGGTGTCGAGTACACACCCGCGGGCCGACAGCTCCGAGAGCTGTTCGGCGAGATCGTGGAAGGCTGAGCCGGTCGTGACGACGACGATGCGGCTGCGCGGGCGGACCCAGCTGCTGCCCTCCGGTCCCACCCTCATCGCGCGGTTGGGCGACCGCCTGACCCGGATCGCGCCGTTCGGCCCGGTCGAGGAGCAGGTGCTGCACCTGCTCGCGAAGGGGACGTCCGACCTGGACGAGGAGACGGCGGACTGGCGGCCCGACGACAGGACCCGGGCCAACGAGCTGGCGGCGACCCTGCGCGACGCCGGGTTCCTCGAGGCGGTCGAGCCGCCCGCCACGATCCGCGCGGAGGACCTCGCCCGCTTCGACCGCCTCCTGCACTACTTCTCCGAGCAGGAGGACGGCGAGGTGTCCCGGTTCGACCGGTTGCGGCGCCTGCTGGACGCACGGGTCCTGGTCGTCGGCACGGGCGGCATGGGGAGCTGGCTGCTCTACGGCCTCGCCTGCTGCGGTGTGCGCGACTTCGTCCTCGTCGACTCCGACGTGGTCGAACCGTCCAACCTGAACCGGTCGATCCTGTTCGGGGAGGGCGACATCGGCCGGGCCAAGGTCGACGCCGCGGCCGAGGCGCTGACCCGGTTCTCGCCCCGCGCGAGGGTGCGGACGGTGGCCGCGCCGATCACCGGCCCCGGCGACCTGCTCGACCACCTCGACGGGGTGGACCTGGTCGTCGGCGCGGCGGACCAGCCGATCTGGCTGGTCCGCGAATGGCTCGCCCGCGCCTGCCGACAGGCGGGCGTGCCGCTGCTGCACCCGAGCGGTCTGCGGGTCGGTCCCTTCTACCTGCCCGGCCGCAGCGCGTGCCCGATGTGCGAGTTCGCGCAGCGGTGCCAGGAGCAGCCGCGGTTCGCCGAGACCGTCGCACGCCTGCGCCGCCTGCCCCGGGGCACCTCGGGCGGGCTGGCGCCCTGGGCGGGCATCACCGCGAGCGTCGCCACGGCGGAGGTCTTCCGCCACCTGGCCGGGCTGGGCAACCCGATGACCGTGGACGCGGTGTGGACCTGGCGCAACGGCGGCACGTCGGACGTCACGCCGCTCCTGCCGCAGGCCGGCTGCCCGGTGTGCCACGGGGAAGGGCTCCGGACGTGACGTTCGAGACCGCGGGCACGTGGGCGACCGAGGTCGGGGACGTCGCGCTGCACCGCGACGGGCGCACCGGCCTGCGGCACGTGCACGTCGACACCGGGGACCCGCACCTGGTCGTCGCACTGGCCCTGCACACGCCGTCGACGCACCCCGGCGTGCCGCACGTCCTGGAGCACTGGGTGGGCGCGGGATCGCGCCGCTTCGGCGACGTGCACGTGTTCCCGTCGTTGGCCGACACCGCCGCCACCACGTTCGTCAACGGGTTCACCGGCCCGGACTTCACGTGCTTCGTGGCCGGCACCACCTGCGTGGCGAGCGCCGACCTGCTGACCGAGGCGCTGCTCGACGGTGTCTTCCACCCGCTGCTGCTCGACGCGACCTTCGCCAGGGAAGCGGGCGTGGTCCGGCAGGAGTCGGCGAGCCGGGCGCACGACCCGCGGACGGTGGCGCTCGGAGCGCTCGCCGCCGCCGTCTACGACGCACCGGCGCTGAGCCGCCTCCAGGCGCAGGGCCTGTCGGTCGCCGACCTGGCCGGCCTCACCCCCGAGCAGGCCCGGGAGTACCACCGGCGGCACTACCGGCCGTCGGCGGCGTGGCTGGTGACGGTCGGGGACCAGCCGCCCGCGCGGTTCCACGAGCACGTCTCACGCGTGCTCGGCCCGGACGGGTCGACGCCCGCGGCCTTCGCCCCGTTCGCCGCGCATCCCTCCGCGGTCGTCGTGCCGGGGACGCCGGGATCACCGGGGGTCGACGCCCTGCTCGCGGTCGCGCTGGAGCCGTCGACCGCCGCCGGGGCGACCGCCCGGGCCATGGTGCTCGGGGAGGCGCTGGCCGGCACGACGGACGGGCCGTTGCGCCGGTTGCTGGCCGAGCACGGCGGGCACCGGTACCCGCCGGGCTCCGGGGTCAACCTCCACTACCCCCACACCCTCTTCACGGTGGGCGTGAGGGTGACCGGGCCGGACGCGGCCGACGGGGTGCACGACCGCCTGGCCGAGGTCGTTCCCGAGGCGTTCCGCGCGGAGGACGTGACGAACGCGGCCCGCCGCCTGTTGCTGCGGGCGCTCGACCGCAGCAACGGCAAGCACCCGCACCACCCGTGGGCCGTGCAGCTGGTGCTCGACGCGGTGGCGCCCCTGGTCCGCGGGCTGTCCCCGGTCGACGCCCTGAACCTGCCCGAGCACCTCCGCTGGTGCGCCGAGCACCCGGACCGCGTCCTGTCGCTGCTGACGGGCACCTCGGTACGTTTCGGGCGGGCACTCGTCGACCACACCTCGTCACGGGTTCCGCTGCCGCCGGTGGACTCCGGTACCCCTGCCGCGGCGGGCCCCGCTCCGGACACGGCCCTGCCCCCCGTCCCACCCGCGCGGCCGGCACCGAGGCACCCGCGCTGCGTGCCGACACCCGTTCCCGGCGCGGCGCGGACCTGGCTGTGGACCACGGACACGAAGGGCATCGGGTACGCCGTCGCCGACCTCGACCTCGTCTGCGACCTCGACGTCCTCCCGCTGCTGCCGACCGCGGTCGCGCCGTTCCGGCACGCGCGGCGGTGGCGGTCGGACGTGACCGTCACGGCGACGGCCCACGACTCCGCGCCGGACCGGCCGCGGATCAGGCTCCGGGTCTGCCTGCGCCACCACCAGGACGACGCGGCGGAGGCCCGCACGTGGCTGGCGCAGCGGATCACGGCCCTGCGCGACCAGCCGGACAGGTGGTTCGAGCGGGTCCCGGCGGTGGTGGGCCGCGAGGCCTCCGCCACGCCCACGACCCCGGGCCTGGTGGTCAGCGCCGCCCACGCCCAGGTCTCGACCACGGGCGCCGCGCAGGACCTGGTCGACGGCTGGTCCCGGCGGCGAGCGCTCCAGGACCTCGTCGCCGACCAGGACGCGCTGCGCCGCACGATCGCCGCCGCGGTCGACACGGTGGCCGTGCGGACGGCGCGGGTGGTGATCACCCAGAGCGGTGACGCGCCGGCCCCGGACGTCGAGAGGTGGGAGGCCGCGCTCACCGGGTCGGACGACGGCCCGACGGCGGTGCGGCCGCCGCTGGTGAGCGGCCCGGTGCTGATCCCGTCCGGGGGCGGTGACCTCGTCGTCGCCACCGCGTACGACCTGGCGCAACCCGGCGGTGGGGACGGCGCGGCGGCACTGGTCACCGCCGCCGTGCTCAACCGGCGGCTGCGCGACGCCCTGCGCCGGATCGGCGCGCACGGCAGCAAGGTCGCGTTCTCGCTCCGCACCGGCGTCCTCACCACGACCTGCGTCGGCGGCGCGGACGCCGCGGCGGCGTTGGCGCTCACCCGAGCCGCGCTCACCGGGCTCGGCGGCGACCCGCCGTCCGAACGGGAGGTCGCCGCCGCGCACACCGCGGCGACGACCGCGCTCCACCCGCTCACCTCCGTGGACACCCTGGCCGCCGACGTGCTCGCCGACGGGGAGTCCGGGTTCGGGCGCCGTCGCGGGCGGGCGCACGACGCGATCGCCTCCGTGCGCGTCGCCGACGTGCTCCGCTGCGCCGATCACCTCGTCGGTCGCGCGCCGGCGGTCGGCGCCACCGCCTCGCCCGAGGCGCTGGACCACCTCCGCGAGAGCAGTCGGCGCTGACCGGAACGAAGACCTCCCGAGACACAGGAGATGCCATGCCGACCAACCTGACCCCGCCGACCCCGCTCTCCACCGAGCGGTCCGCGCACCCGCTGATCCCGGTGCTGCCGCCGTTGCGGCCGAACACCGGCGGTGCGGCCGTCGTGGAGCACCAGTTCGGCCTCGACGAGGTCGGCGGCGACTTCGTCCTGTACGTGTCGATCCCCTTCTGCCGGGTCCGCTGCCACGCCTGCCCGTTCTTCATCGAGCTGCTGTCGGAGAACGACCCCCGTGCCCGGGAGGCCCGGTACGTCGAGGCCCTCGTCGCGGACATCCAGCGGTGGGGGCGGCGTCGCCGTTGGCAGACCGGCAGGTTGCGCGCGGTGTACATCGGAGGCGGCACCGGGTCCGTGCTCACCACCGCCAACCTCGAACGGGTGGTGGACGCGATCACCACCAGCTTCCCGCTGGCCGAGGGCTGCGAGCTGACGTTGGAGGGCAACGCCAGGGACTTCACCGAGGACAAGGTGGAGTACGTCGCCGGATCGCCGATCAACAGGGTCAGCCTCGGCGTGCAGTCGTTCCACGAGGACGTCCTCCGCGTGATCGGCTCGCCCCACGCGGCGGAGCAGAGCGCGCGGGTGATCAACCGGCTCAACCGCCTGGGGCACACCAACATCCAGCTCGACATGATGTACAACCTGCCCTCGCACACCCGCGAGGTGTGGCAGAGCGACCTGCGGCGCCTGGCGGAGCTGGAGGTGCAGCACTTCACGATCTACGAGTACCGGGTCCACCACGGCAGCCCGCAGCACAACTTCATCAAGCGGGGGAAGGTGCCCGCGCCGCTGCCCTCCGGCGCGGAGCAGGTCCGCGCCATGTACGACGACGTCGTGGAGGCCGCGCGCAAGTCCGGCTTCGACATGTACATGATCGACTACTTCGCCCGGCCCGGCTACGAGAGCCGGTACAACACGTGGATGTACCAGAAGGACGACGTCGACGTCCTCGCGATCGGGCCGGGTGCGTACGGGTACGTCAACCGCCGCCGCTACCTGGCGCACCGGGACGTCGAGGGCTACATCGCCACCGTCGGCCGCGGCGAGCACGCGGTGGACTCGGTCGCCGACGAGCTGACCGGACAGGAGCGCCGGGAGCGCTACGTCGTGGGCCGGCTGATGTTCCACTCGATCGACCTGGCCGACTACCGGCGCAGCTTCGGCACGTCGTTCGTGGACGACTTCGGCGCGCTGGCGGGTCAGGTCGTCGACGCCGGGCTCGCCACGCTCGACGAGCGCGAGTTGCGCCTCACCGAGTCCGGTGTGGGCTGGCACCGGCATCGGATCGCGTACGGACGGGTGGCGCCCGGGGTCAGCCGGGTGACCACGTCGTCGTGAACGGGCTCCGCGCGGACCGCCCGCCGCCGGCGACTTCGGAACGTGGAGGTCCGGCGGGGAGGTGCCGGGCGATCCTCCTTTGTGGAGGTCCGGCGGGGAGGTGCCGGGCGATCCTCCTTTGTGGATGTCCTGCGGGCCGCGGTCAGCCCCGGCCGTTCGCGGCCACCGGTTCGTCGAGGGCGTGGAACGCGCGGTGGAAGTAGACGGTCGGCGGGTGGCCGTTCGCCCGGGTCCCGGTGACGCGGCCGACGAGGATGGTGTGGTCGCCGCCGTCGTGCCGGGCGAACGCGTCGCAGTGCAGGATCGCCGCCGCGTCGGAGAACACGGGGTTGCCGCGCGGGTCGGGCTCGAAGTCGCCGCCCTCGAACTTGTCGACGCCGCTGGTGCCGAACCGGCGGGCCAGGTCGCTGCGGTGGGCCGGGACGACGTGGACCACCCACGACTCGGCGGTCAGGAACGCCCCGTGGCACGACGCGGTCTTGGCCAGGCACACGAGCACGAGCGGCGGGTCGATCGACAGCGAGCAGAACGAGGTGGCGGTGAAGCCCCACCAGCGGCCGTCCGGGTCGCCTGTCGTCACGATCGTCACCCCGCTGGGGAACGCCGCCAGCGCGTGCCGGAACCGCACCGCGTCGGCCGGCGTCCCATCCGCGAGGCTGTCCGCCACCGCGCCCTCCATTCGCCTGGGGACAATTGTCGATCCTATTTGGCCGGCGGTGGCCGGGTCAGTGCCACAGCGGGGATTAGGGGGTGGTTCATCCGGCGCCCGGTTCATCACGACGGATTTCGCAAGAATGTGTCCACTTACCGTCCACTTGGGTTTGTCGACCTCTACGGACCGTGATTGACCATGCACGGGCAGGTTGCGTCGCCGGTGGTGGCGGGTCGGCCGCGCGATCGGTCGCACATTTCTTCCCGATCCGATCGGCCGATCGGGCGCTTGAACCCCAGTCCTGCCCACTAGGGGTAGCCGGGCACGGCACCGCGGTCTGAGAGTCCACTGACGACGGTGCTAGGGGTTTCACCACTGGGGGAAGGAACGCTTGGGTGGTATTCGTCGACCACAACGACGCACTGGGCACCTTGAACGCCTTGCTCGCCAAGACCTCGGTCGGCGGCGGCCAGCTCGCGCTGATCAGCGGCGGCCTGGCCACGGGCAAGACGTCCCTGCTGCACGAGTTCACCCGCCAGGCGTCCGAGTCGGGCGCGGTGTCGCTGATGGCGGTCGGCTCGGCCGCGGAGAGCAAGCTCCAGCTGGCCGTCATGGAACAGCTCTTCCGCGTGGTGGAACTGCCGGACGACCTCGCCGAACGCCTGCTCGAACCGCTCGCCGCGGTCGCGGCCACGGTGGACGAGGGCGACCACGACATCGGCGCCGGCCGGTACGCCGAACCCGGCCTGGTGCGGGCCGCGCGCGAGGTCTGCGGCGCGCTGCTCGAGCTGTCGCGGGAACGACCCGTCGTCATCGGCATCGACGACGTGCAGTTCGTCGACAGCACCTCCCTGCAGCTCCTGCTGTACCTGTGGCGCCGGCTGAGCTCGGCGCGCGTCATGCTGGTCGTCAGCGAGTGGGCGACGCCGGAGTCCACCTTGCCGAGGTTCCACGCGGAGCTGTTCCGGCAGCCCCACCGCCGGCTGCGGCTCGGCCCGCTGGACGTGCGCGGCGTCGTGCGGCACGCGTCGCGGTTCCTGCCGGAGGACGAGGCCAAGCGCGTCGCGCCGGACGTGCACCGGTCGAGCGCGGGCAACCCGTTGCTGGTCGCCGTGCTGGTCCAGGAGCACCTCGCCGCGTCGCGCGAGGGCGGGCACGGCGCGCCGGGCGACCTGCTCGGCCCGGAGGTCGTCGCCGCCCTGCACCGCTGGGGCACCCCGCTGCTGGAGACGGCCTGCGGGCTCGCCGTGCTCTGCGCCAAGGCCAGTCCCAACGACGTCGCGCGGCTGGTCGGGCTGCCGTTGCCGGAGGTGCGGCGGGCGTTGGAGCTGCTGGTGTCCGCCGGCCTGGTGGAGGGGTGCGGGCTGCGGCACCCCGCGGTGGCCAAGGCGTTGCTCGACAGCCTGCCCCGGACGCGGCGCACCCGGTTGCACGCCGACGCCGCGGACCTGCTGCGCCAGGTCGGCGCGCCCGCGGTCGAGGTGGCCGACCACCTGCTGGAGGCGGCCGGTCCGCACGCGGACTGGGTGGTGGACGTGCTGCGCGAGGCGGCGGACGTGGCGTTGGCGGGCGACCGCGTGGAGACCGCCGTGCGCTACCTCGAACTGGCGCTGGACACGTGCACGGACCCTGGGCAGCGCGTGTCGTTGGCCGTCGCCGTGGTGCGGGCGTCGTGGCGGGTCCGCCCGTCGCGGGCGGGGGTGGCGCGCCAGCTGGTGCGCACCGCCGCGGCCGAGGGCGAGCTGTCCGACCGGGACGGCCTCGCCACGCTCCGCGAGGCGTTGTGGCACGGCGACACGACGCTCGCGCTGGGGATAATGGACTCCTTGGCGGGGGCGGACCGCGAGGTCGACACGCAGTTGGTCGTGGAGGCGCGGCTGGTCTACCTGTGGGTGCACGGCGCGCACCGGGAACGGGTGCGCGACCTGGGGCCCGCGCACCAGCGCGCCGCGGACAACCCGTGGACGAGGGCGGCGAGCCTGCTCGGCAACGTGTGGACGCAGGGCGTCTCCGAGGCGTTGACGGTGACCGCCGAGCACCTCCTGCACAGCAGTCGGCTCGGCGACGCGACGTTGGAGACGATGGGCACGGCGCTGATCGCGCTCGGGCACGGCAACCGGGCGGAGAAGGCCGCGGCGTGGTGCGACCGGCTCGTGGAGGAGGCCGCGCGGCGCGGCGCCACGGCGTGGCAGGCGTACCTCAGCGACGTCCGGGCGCGTCTCGCGCTGCTGATGGGCGACCTCGCGGACGCGGTCGCGTCCGCGGAGTCGGCGCTGGAGCTGATGCCGCCCGCCGACTGGGGCGTGTGCGTCGGTTCGCCGTTGGGGACGCTCGCGCTCGCGCAGGTGGCGTCCGGGCGGCTCGACGCGGCCGAGGAGACGTTGCGCCGGCCGACGCCCGACGCGATGGCGGGCACGTCGCACGGGCTGTGGTTCCTGCGCGCCCGCGGGCTGCACCACCTCGCAAGTGACCGGGTGCTGGCGGCGGTCGGCGACCTTCAGGAGTGCGGTACGATGGCGCGGGAACGGGGCGCCGACGTGCCGGCCCTGCTGCCGTGGCGCACGGACCTGGCCGAGGCGCACCTGCGGCTCGGCGACCCGCTGACCGCGCGCGACCTGGTCCGGCACCAGCTCGAACGGGTGAGCGGCACCGATCGCCGCACGACCGGCCTGTCGCTGCGCGTGCTCGCCGGGTGCGGTGAGGTGGCGAAGCGGCCGGCGCTGCTCGCGCAGGCCGTGGACGCGTTGCAGCAGGCGGGGGACCGGTTCGAGCTGTCGCGCGCGTTGCAGGACCTGAGCCGGGCGCACCACGAGCTGGGCGACGTGGACCGGGCGCGGGTGTTCGCCCGCCGCGCCGCGCACGAGGCCAAGGAGTGCCGGGCCGGCCTGCCCGCGCAGGCGGAGGTGCTCGTCGGCGCCGAGCCGGGCGGGCCGCCGGGCGAGGCCGCCGGCCGGGGTCCGACGCCGTCCACCGCCGCGGTGCTCAGCGACGCCGAGATCAGGGTGGCGCAGCTGGCCGGGCTCGGGCACACCAATCGCGAGATCGGGCGACGGCTCTACATCACGGTGAGCACGGTCGAGCAGCACCTGACCCGCGTCTACCGGAAGCTGGGCGTGACCAGCCGCAGCGAGCTGCCCGCGGTGCTGGTGCGGCACGACATCCCGCCGGCGTAGGGCCGCGCCGGGCAGGGGTCGGCGCGCGGTCGCGGGCAGGCGGGTCGGTCGGTCCGGTGGGTTGTCGGCGGGTCGCGCCGCGCCGGTTGCGGGTACAGGTCCGGGTCCGGTTGCGCCGGGTGCGGGTGCGGATCGGGTTTCGCCGGTTGCTGGTGCTGTTGCGGGTTCGGGTCGGGTCTCGCCGGTTGCGGTTGCGGTTGCGGTTGCGGGTGCGGGTGCGGGTGCGGGTGCGGGTCCGGTTGCGGGTCGGCGCGTGGGCGGGTGGGGCGTCCGGTCCGGTGCGGTGGTCGTGGTCGGGCGGGGTCGGGCCGCGGTGGGGTCGGGCTGCCCCGGCGTGGTCGCGGGCACCCCGTCAGGTCGGCCGGGCGAGGTGCCGGCGGAGCGAGGCCAGCACGGCGGGCGCGTGGTCGTTGAGGTAGAAGTGGCCGCCCGCGAACACCTCCAGGTCGAAGCCGCCGGTGGTGTGCTCGGCCCACGCGCGGGCCTCGTCGAGCGTCACCTCGGGGTCCTCGTCGCCGGTCAGGGCGCGCACCGGGCAGGCCAGCCGGGCGCCCGGCCGGCCGCGGTAGGTCTCGGCGGCGCGGTAGTCCGCCCGCACGGCGGGGAGCACGGCGCGCAGCATCTCGGGGTCGGCGAGCACGGTCGAGTCCGTCCCGCTCATCCGGGCCAGGTTGGCCGCGAGCTGGTCGTCGTCCAACAGGTGCACGTGCTCGTCACGCCACCGGCTGGGTGCACGCCTGCCCGACGCGAACAGGCCGAGCAGCCGCACGCCCGACTCCTCCAGCCGGCACCCGACCTCGAAGCCCAGGGACGCGCCGAGGCTGTGGCCGAACAGCAGCAGCGGCCGGTCGGTCCAGGCGGCCAGCTCCTCGGCGACCAGGTCGGCGAGGCGGTGCACGTCGTCCACGCACGCCTCGGACCGCCGGTCCTGGCGGCCGGGGTACTGCACGGCCAGCACTTCCACGTCGGGGGAGAGGGCGCGCGAGGTGGAGAAGTAGTACGACGCCGACCCGCCGGCGTGCGGGAAGCACACCAGGCGGACGGGTGCGTCCGGCGAGGGGTGGAAACGCCTGATCCAGGCGCCGGCAACGGGCGGTGCGGTCAACGGTCGGTCCTTTTCGCGGGTTGAGGTATCGGTGGTGGGCGCGAGGTCGGCGCGTCTGGGCGGGTTGAGGTTTCGGTGGTGAGCGCGGGGGCCGCGCGCCGGGTTCGTGGTCCGCGTGCCGGCCGGTCAGCGCGAGGTCCACGCGCCCGGCACGCGGTGGCTCGGCGCGCTGGTCCAGCCGGGGCTCGTCGTCGGGGGACGGGACGGTCCGGGGTTGCCGGAGGTGGCGGCGACCAGCGCCAGCACGACCGCGACCAGCTCGTCGTCGCTCGGCCGTCCCTTGAGGACGCGCAGCAGCGGTGCGCTCATCGGCTCACACCGGCTGGTTGCCGTGCTTGCGCGACGGCAGCTTGGCCTGTTTGGCCCGCAGCACGGCGAGCGCGTCGATGACGGTCGACCGGGTCGCGGCGGGGTCGATCACGTCGTCCACCAGCCCGCGCTCGGCGGCGTAGTAGGGGTGCACCAGCTCGGCCTGGTACTGCTTGATGCGCTGGGCCCGCGCCGCCGCCGGGTCGGGCGCGGCGGCGATCTCGCGGCGGAACACGACGTTCGCCGCGCCCTCCGCGCCCATGACCGCGATCTCGTTGGTGGGCCAGGCGAAGGACAGGTCGCAGCCGATCGACCTGGAGTCCATCACGATGTACGCGCCGCCGTAGGCCTTGCGCAGGATCACCTGCACCCGCGGCACGGTGGCGTTGCAGTAGGCGTAGAGCAGCTTGGCGCCGTGCCGGATGATGCCGCCGTGCTCCTGCTCGCGGCCCGGCAGGAAGCCCGGCACGTCGACCAGCGTCACCAGCGGGATGCTGAACGCGTCGCAGGTCTGCACGAACCGCGCCGCCTTCTCCGAGGCGTTGATGTCGAGCGCGCCGGCGAGCACCGAGGGCTGGTTGGCGACGATGCCGACGACGTGGCCGCCCATCCGGGCCAGCCCGCACAGGATGTTGCGCGCCCAGCGCTCGTGCACCTCGAAGAAGTCGCCGTCGTCGACGATCTCCTCGATCACCGCGCGCATGTCGTAGCCGAGGTTGGGGCTCGCGGGCACCAGGTCGAGCAGCACGTCGTTGCGCCGGTCCGACGGGTCGTCGGTGGGCGCGGCGGGCGGCAGCTCCCGGTTGTTGGAGGGCAGCAGCGACAGCAGGTGGCGGACGTCGGCCAGGCACTCGGCCTCGTCCTCGTAGGTGAACGCGGCGGCGCCGGACGTGCTGCCGTGCACGTCCGCGCCGCCGAGGTCGTCGTGGGTGATGCGCTCGCCGGTGACGGCCTCCACCACGTCCGGCCCGGTGATGTACATCTGCGAGATCCCGCGCACCATGAACACGAAGTCGGTCAACGCGGGCGAGTACGTCGCACCGCCCGCGCACGGCCCGAGCATGACGCTGATCTGGGGGATCACCCCGGACGCGCGCACGTTGCGGCTGAAGATGCCGCCGTAGCCCGCCAGCGCGGTGACGCCCTCCTGGATGCGGGCGCCCGCACCGTCGCTCAGGCACACCAGCGGCGCGCCTGCGGACTCGGCGAGGTCCATCACCTTGTGGATCTTCTCCGCGTGCGCCTCGCCCAGCGAGCCGCCGAAGATGCGGAAGTCGTGGGCGTAGACGAAGACCGTGCGCCCGTCGACCTCGCCCCAGCCGGTGACCACGCCGTCGGTGTGCGGACGGCGGTCCTCCAGGCCGAAGCCGGTCGCGCGGTGCCGGCGGAACTGCTCGACCTCGCGGAACGTGCCGGGGTCGAGGAGCAGGTCGAGCCTTTCCCGGACGGTGAGCTTCCCGCGCGCGTGCTGTTGTTCCGAGGCGCGCGGCGACGGGCCCCTTTCCGCGGACTCCCGCACGGCCGCCAACTCCTCCGCCCGCGCCCGCATGTCGACGAGTCGCGGGCGCTCTGGCGCTGTCGTCATGGGTCGCACTCCACGGGGTCGGCTCGGACCGGGACGATTTCATTGAAGTGTCCGGCGACGAATTGGGCCATGCCGGCGGTCCCCTAAGTGTCGGTGGTGCCCCCTAGTCGTTAAGGGGCCCACCGACTGTTAGGGGGTCCGTCCTCTGGTGCGGCGCCCGCGCGCGCGGTTTGACTGATGCGGAAATCGACCGCGCAAAGGTGAGGTGTGTGATGCTGTCATTCAGCGAGTCCGCGACGATCGAGGCCGAGCCGGAGTACCTCTGGCAGGTCGCCTCGGACCTGAAGGCGTGGCAGGACTGGGACCCGCACGTGGAGAAGCTGGGCTTCGAGGGCCGGTTCGAGGTCGGCGCCTCCGGCTGGACCAAGCCCCGCGGCGGCCCCCGCGGCAACTTCACCATCACCGCGATCGAGGACGGCCGCAGCTACTCGACCGAGTCGCCGATGCCGATGGGGAAGATGCTGATCAACACGATCTTCGAGCCGGTGGGCGAGGGCAAGGTCAAGGTCACCCGCGAGGTGGAGCTGAGCGGCGCGTTCGTCCCCGTGTTCAAGAAGCTGTTCCTCAAGGGCATGCGCGCCGACATGCACGAGACGTTCGCCGCGCTGGAGGCGGAAGCGCGCCGCCGCGCCGCCGCCCAGGCCTGAGCCGCGCCCACTGCCGGGCAGACGCGGGAGGACCGTGATGACGCACGCAGTCGTGCTCGGTGGCGGCATGGCCGGCATGCTCGCCGCCGCCGCGCTCGCCGAGCACGTGGACCGGGTGACCGTCGTGGAGAGCGACCGGTTCCCCGACGCGCCGCTACCCCGCAAGGGGTTGCCGCAGGGGCACCACTTCCACATGTTCATGGGCGGCGGGGTCGACGCGCTCGACGAGCTGCTGCCCGGCACCAGCGACCTGCTCTACGCGGCGGGCGCGCACCGCAGGCGCATGGGCGACGAGTTCCTCGGCGTCTCGATGCACGGCTGGTCGCGGCCGTACGACGGGCGCGCCTACGTGCTCGCGGCCAGCCGCCACCTGCTCGACCACGTGGTGCGCGGGCGGGTGCTGGGCCACCCGGCGATCGACGTGGTCGAGGGGACCAAGGCGGTCGGCCTGATCGGTGACGCGGCGCGGGTCACCGGCGTGCGGCTGGAGAGCCGGGCCGACCAGGACGCCGACCGGCCCGAGCGCACGCTGGCCGCGGACGTCGTGGTGGACGCGACCGGTCGCGGGTCGCGCGCGCCGGTGTGGCTGGAGTCCTTGGGCCTGCCCAAGGTCGCCGAGGACCTCCAGGACGCCGGCTTCGCCTACGCCGGGCGCACCTACGAGGCGCCGGCGGCGCTGGCCGACGGCTTCCCGGCGATCCTCGTGCAGGCCGACTCGGGCACCGGCCGTCCCGGTCGCGGCGCGGGCCTGCTGCCGAACGAGGACGGCAAGTGGATCGTGTCGATGATCGGCACGAAGGGCGCGCAGCCGCCCACCGACGAGGAGGGCTACCTCGCGTTCGCGCGGAGCCTCCAGGACCCGCTGGTGGCCGAGCTCATGGCGGCGGCACGCCCGCTCACCGAGATCCGCGCCTACCGGGGCCTGGTCAACCGGCAGCGGCACTTCGAGAAGCTGCCCGTGCCGGAGGGGTTCCTCGTGGTCGGCGACGCGGCCACGATCCTCAACCCGAACTACGCCACCGGCATGTCGATGGCCGCGTTCCAGGCGCTCGCGCTGCGCGCCGAGCTGGTCAAGCGGGGTCTCGCCGACGGGTTCACCCGCCGGGTGCAGACCGCGGTGGCGAAGTCGGTGGTCGGGTCGTGGCAGGCCGCGACGTTCAACGACAGCCTGTTCCCCGGCGCCGAGTCGACCATGAAGGTGCGCGGCGGCAAGGGGCAGCAGCGGTTCATCGCCCGCTGGAACCGCGTGTCCGCGGAGAACCCGGCGGTGGCGCGGGCCACGTTCGAGGTGGCGTCGTTCCTGGCGCCGCGGCGCTCGATGATGACGTTGCCGCTGCTGTTCACGGTGCTGCGCGGACCGCGGCACCCCGAGATGGCGCTCGCGGACGCGATCGAGCGGTACCCGGCGTTCCGGGAGCCGCTGTCCCGGATCGGATCCGTGATCCCGCCGGGCTGACCGGCGCCCGACCCGCCCGCGCGGTCCGCGCCGACCCCGATCCGCCGGCGCGGACCGCGCCGCGTGAATAAGAGCCGCGCGGGACGACTAAGGGTTGTGGTCAGGGGGTGGGGAAAACGTAGCGTCGGTCGACGTTGGGGCGAAAGCTGACCAGGGGAGTGCCTGCGGTGGGCGACGACGAAAAGCTTCTCGGCTATCTCAGAAGGGCCACCCAGGACTTGCGGGAGGCGCGTCGGCGCATATCCGAACTGGAGAATTCCGGTTCGACTTCGACCGAGCCCATTGCCGTGGTGGCGATGGCGTGCCGCTATCCGGGCGGGGTGGCCTCGCCCGAGGACCTGTGGCGGCTGGTCGACGACGGCGCGGACGCCATCACGGAGTTCCCCGGCGACCGCGGCTGGGACGTGGACGGGATCTACGACCCCGAGCCGGGCCGGCCGGGCAAGTCCTACGCCCGCACGGGCGGCTTCCTGCACGACGTCGCGGGGTTCGACCCCGCGTTCTTCGGGATCAGCCCCAACGAGGCGCTCTACATGGATCCCCAGCAGCGGCTGCTGCTGGAGGTGTCGTGGGAGGCGTTCGAGCGGGCGGGCCTCGACCCCCGGTCGCTCAAGGGCAGCCCGACCGGCGTCTTCACCGGGATGATGTACCACGACTACCCGGAGGCCCACAGCAACGGTTCGGTCGCCTCCGGCCGGGTGTCGTACGTGTTCGGCTTCGAAGGGCCGTGCGTCACCGTGGACACGGCCTGCTCGTCGTCCCTGGTGGCGGTGCACCTGGCCGTGCAGTCGCTGCGGACGGGCGAGAGCTCGCTCGCGCTGGCGGGCGGCGTCGCCGTGATGGCCACGACCGACACGTTCGTGGAGTTCAGCAAGCAGCGCGCGTTGTCGCCGGACGGCCGGTGCCGGTCGTTCGCCGCCGCGGCCGACGGCACCGGGTGGGGCGAGGGCGCGGGCGTGGTGCTGCTGGAGCGCCTGTCCGACGCCCGCCGCAACGGCCACCGGGTGCTCGCGGTGATCCGCGGCAGCGCCACCAACCAGGACGGCGCGAGCAGCGGCCTCACCGCGCCGAACGGCCCGTCGCAGCAGCGGTTGATCCGCCGCGCCCTCAAGGACGCGGGACTGGGGCCCGCCGACGTGGACGCGGTCGAGGCGCACGGCACCGGCACCCGGCTCGGCGACCCGATCGAGGCGCAGGCGCTGCTGGCCACCTACGGGCAGGACCGGCCGGCGGACCGACCGCTGTGGCTGGGCTCGCTCAAGTCGAACATCGGGCACACCCAGTCGGCCGCCGCGGTCGGCGGGATCATCAAGATGGTCATGGCGCTGCGGCACGGCGTGCTGCCGAAGACGCTGCACGTGGACGAGCCGACGCCGAACGTGGACTGGGCGGCGGGTGACGTCCGGCTGCTCACCGAGGCCCGCGAGTGGCCCGCGTCCGACCGGCCGCGCCGGGCCGGTGTCTCGTCGTTCGGGGTTAGCGGCACCAACGCGCACGTGATCCTGGAAGAGGCGGAGCCGCAGGACGTGCCGCCGGTCGAGGACGGCGCGGGCGTCGGTGTGACGCCGTGGCCGCTGTCCACGCGCACCGCGGAGGCGTTGCCCGGTCAGGCGGCGCGGCTGCTGGCGGCCGTGCGCGACCTGCCGGTGGGTGCGGTGGGGCGTTCGCTGGCGACGACCCGTGCCGCGTTGGAGCACCGGGCCGTGGTGCTCGGCGCGGACCGTCCGCAGTTGGTGGCGGGGCTGGACGCGCTGGCCGCCGGTCGTCCCGCGGCCGGCGGTCCGGTGGTCGTGAGCGGTGTGGCGCACGAAGAGCCGGGTGTCGTCTTCGTGTTCCCCGGGCAGGGTTCGCAGTGGGCGGGCATGGCGGTGGAGCTGCTGGACACCGCGCCGGTGTTCGCCGACAGCCTGACCCGGTGCGCCGAAGCGCTCGAACCGTTCGTGGACTGGCGGTTGACCGACGTGCTGCGCGGTGCGCCCGGCGCGCCGTCGCTGGAGGCCGTGGACGTCGTGCAGCCCGCGTTGTGGGCGGTGATGGTGTCGCTCGCGGCGTTGTGGCGCTCGTGCGGCGTGGAGCCGGCCGCGGTGGTCGGTCACTCGCAGGGCGAGATCGCGGCGGCGTGCGTGGCCGGCGCACTGTCCCTTGAGGACGGTGCACGGGTGGTCGCGCTGCGCAGCGCCGTCATCGCCGGTGAGCTGGCGGGCAAGGGCGGCATGATGTCCGTGCCGCTGCCGCGTGCGCGCGCGCAGGAGTGGGTGGACCGCTGGGACGGGCGGTTGTCGCTCGCCGCGGTCAACGGCCCGGGTTCGGTGGTGGTGTGCGGCGAGTCCGCCGCGTTGGACGAGATGTTCGCCGAGCTGGCCGAGGCGGGGGTCGAGGGCCGCCGCATCCCGGTGGACTACGCCTCGCACTCGCACTACGTCGAGGCGGTCGAGGGCCGGTTGCTGGACGTGCTCGCGCCGGTCCGACCGCGATCGTCCACAGTGGCCTTCTACTCGACGGTGACGGGCGGGAAGCTCGACGACACGGCGGTGCTGGACGCCCGCTACTGGTACGCGAACCTGCGTCGGACGGTCGGTTTCGAGCAGGCGACCCGCGCGTTGCTGGAGGACGGCTACGGCCTGTTCGTGGAGTGCAGCCCGCACCCGGTGCTCCAGGTCGGTCTGCAGGAGACCGTGGAGGACTCGGGCGAGTCGGCGGTGACGGTCGGTTCGCTGCGCCGCGACCACGGTGGCCTGGACCGGTTCGCGCTGTCGTTGGCGACGGCGTACGTGCACGGCGCGCCCGTCGACTGGACCGGGTTCCACCCCGGCTCGGGGACGGTGGAGCTGCCGACGTACGCGTTCCACCGGGACCGGTTCTGGCTGGAGCCGGTGGCGACGGAGGCCGACCTGCCCGCCGTGGGCCAGGACCGGGTGGACCACCCGCTGCTCGGCGCGGCGGTCGAGCTGCCGGACGGCGGCGGGCACGTGTTCACCGGCCGGTTGTCGGTGCGGACGCACCCGTGGCTGGCCGATCACGACGCGTTGGGCGCGGTGCTGCTGCCGGGCACGGCGCTCCTGGAGATGGCGATCCGGGCTGGTGACCACGTCGGGTGCGACCTGCTGGCCGAGCTGACGTTGCAGGAGCCGTTGGTGCTGCCGGCCGACGGGGACGTGCGGGTGCAGCTGGTCGTCGGGGTGGCCGACGAGTACGGGGCGCGGTCGGTCGCCGTGCACTCGCGGCGGGAGGGCGACGACGCCTGGGTGTGCAACGCGGTCGGCGCGCTCGCGGAGTCCGCGGCCCGCGCGCCTTCGATGGACCTGGCCTCCGAGTGGCCGCCGGCCGGTGCGACCGAGGTGGACGTGACCGGGGCTTACGAGGCTCTGCTGGCTCGGGGGTATGCCTACGGGCCGGTGTTCCAGGGGTTGCGGGCCGTGTGGGTGCGGGGCGAGGAGGTGTTCGCCGAGGCCGTGCTGCCGGAGCGGGCGCGGGGTGATGCGGACCGGTTCGGGCTGCACCCGGCGGTGCTGGACGCGGCCCTGCACGCGGCGCTGGTGACGGCGGACGAGGGCGGCGCGACGGCGCTGCCGTTCGCGTGGACCGGGGTGACGTTGCACGCGACCGGGGCCACCGCGCTGCGGGTGCGGTTGGCGGGGTCCGGGGTGGAGGTGGCGGACTCGGCCGGGCGGCCCGTGCTGTCGGTGGACGAGCTGGTGATCCGGGAGGTGTCGGCCGAGCAGGTGAACGCGCGGTCGGGCCGGCGGGACACGCCTTATCGCGTGGAGTGGACGCCGCTCGCCGCGGTTGCCGGTGGGGTGGACGGTGCGTGGCTGGAGGTCGACGGCTGGTGGGAGGACGGTCTCGCGGCCTTCGAGGGTGATCAGGTGCCCGAGGTCGTCGTGTGGCGGGTGCCCGGGCCGGCCGGTGACGGGCTGGTCGGTGTCGCGCCGGCTGCTGGCGCGGCGGTCGGGCCTGCCGGTGGTGGGGCTGGGGTGCCCGGCGCCGTGCACGAGGTGGTGCAGCGGACTGTTCGGGTGTTGCGGGAGTGGGTGGGTGAGCCTCGGCTGGCGTCCTCCCGTCTCGTCGTCGTCACCGGTGACGCGACCGGGTTGGGCGTGGCGCCCGTGTGGGGCGCGGTGCGGGCGGCGCAGGCGGAGAACCCCGGGGCGTTCGTGCTCGTGGAGACCGACGGGCTCGCGGAGTCGGAGGCGGTGCTCGCCGCGGCTATAGCCAGTGGGGAGCCCGAGGTCGCGGTGCGGGAAGGCGTCCTGGCCACGCCCCGGTTGGTGGCGGTTGAAGGCGGTGGTGACGCGCCGGGGTTCGACCCCGAGGGCACCGTGCTGATCACGGGCGGCACGACGGGGCTCGGCGCGCGGGTCGCCCGACGGCTCGTGGCCGGGCACGGCGTGCGGCACCTCCTGCTGGCCGGCCGGCGCGGTCCGGACACGCCCGGCGTCGACGCGTTGGTGGCCGAGCTGACGGAGGCGGGCGCCCACGTCTCGGTGGCCCGGTGCGACTTCGCCGACCGTGACGCGGTCGCGGCACTGGTGGGCTCGGTGCCGGCGGCGCACCCGCTGACGGCGGTCGTCCACGCGGCCGGCGTGCTCGACGACGGTGTGCTCGCGGCCCAGACGCCGGATCGGGTGGAGCGGGTGCTGCGGCCCAAGGTCGACGCCGCGTGGCACCTGCACGAGGTGACCGCGGGACTCGACCTGGCGGCGTTCGTCCTGTTCTCCTCGCTCGCCGCGACGCTCGGCGGTCCCGGCCAGGCAAACTACGCCGCGGCGAACGCGTTCCTGGACGCCCTGGCGGCCCATCGGCACGCCGCAGGGCTGGCCGCCTCGTCGTTCGCCTGGGGTCTGTGGACCGGGACGGGCATGGGCGAGTCGCTCACCGACGCGGACGTGCGGCGGCTGGCGGAACTCGGGCTGCCGCCGCTGGACGTGGACGCGGGACTGGCGTTGTTCGACGCGGCGCTGCGGACCGACGAGGCGCACGTCGCGCTGATGCGGGTGGACCGCGCCGCACTGCGGGCACGGGCCGTCCGGCACGAGGCGCCGCCGATGCTGCGCGACCTGGCCCGGGTGCCCGTCCGGCAGAGCGTGGGCGAGACCTCCGCCGCCGAACGGCTGGCCGCGCTCGGCGACGAGGAACGCGCCCGCGTGCTGCTCGGCGAGGTGCGCGCCGCCGCGGCCGAGGTGCTCGGTCACGACGGCGCGGCGTCGGTCGACCCGGACCGGGTGTTCCGCGACCTCGGGTTCGACTCCCTCTCGTCGCTGAACCTGCGCAACCGGCTCAACGCGGTGACCGGGCTGCGGCTGCCCGCCACGCTGGTGTTCGACCACCCGACGTGCCGGGCCGTGGCCGCCTACCTCGACGAGCTGCTCGGCGCACGGGTGGCGGCCCGCGCGGAGGTCGTCGAACGGCGGGTGGACGACGACCCGATCGCGATCGTCGCGATGGCCTGCCGGCTGCCCGGTGGCGTGGCGTCACCGGAGGACCTGTGGCGGGTGGTGGCGGACGGCGTCGACGTGATCTCCGACCTGCCCGCCAACCGGGGGTGGGACCTCGACGGCGGGTTCGACGCCGAACCGGGCGTGCCCGGCAAGCACTACGCCCGCGCCGGCGGGTACCTGCACGACGCGGGGCGGTTCGACGCCGGGTTCTTCGGCATCAGCCCGGCGGAGGCGCTGACCATGGACCCGCAGGAGCGCCTGCTGCTGGAGGTGTCGTGGGAGGCGTTCGAACGCGCGGGCATCGACCCGTTGTCGTTGCGCGGCAGCGACACCGCCGTGTTCGCGGGCGTCATGTACCACGACTACCCGCTCAACAGCGCGTCGGGCGCGATCGCGTCCGGCCGGATCGCCTACACCTACGGCTTCGAGGGCCCGGCGGTCACCATCGACACGGCGTGCTCGTCGTCGCTGGTGGCGCTGCACCTGGCCGTGCAGGCGCTGCGGGCCGGTGAGTGCTCGTTGGCGCTGGCGGGCGGTGCGACCGTGATGGCGACGACGGAGACGTTGGTCGACTTCAGCATGCAGGGCGGCCTGTCCGCCGACGGCCGGTGCCGCTCCTACGGCGCGGGCGCGGACGGCACCGGGTTCTCCGAGGGCGTCGGGCTGCTGCTGGTGGAGCGCTTGTCGGACGCGCGGCGCAACGGGCACCCGGTGCTGGCGGTGGTGCGCGGGTCGGCGGTCAACCAGGACGGCGCGTCCAACGGGTTGACCGCGCCGAGCGGCCCGTCGCAGGAACGGGTGATCCGGCGCGCGCTGGCGAGTGCCGGTCTGTCCACTTCGGACGTGGATGTGGTCGAGGGCCACGGCACGGGCACCTCGCTGGGCGACCCGATCGAGGCGCAGGCGTTGCTCGCCACCTACGGCCAGGGCCGCACCGGAGACCCGCTGTGGCTGGGGTCGGTCAAGTCGAACCTCGGTCACACCCAGGCCGCGGCCGGCGTCACCGGGGTGATCAAGGCCGTGGAGGCGATGCGCCGCGGTGTGGTGCCGCCGACCCTGCACGCGGACGAGCCGTCGACGCAGGTGGACTGGTCGGCGGGCGCGGTGCGGCCGGTCACCGGGGCGGTCGCGTGGCCCGCGGTGGCGCGCCCGCGCCGTGCCGCCGTGTCGTCGTTCGGGATCAGCGGCACCAACGCCCACGTGATCCTCGAAGCCGTGCCGCCGGCGGACGTCGAACGACCCGAGGTCGAGCCGCGGGTGGTGCCGTGGTTGCTGTCGGGCCGGACCGAAGAGGCGCTGACCGCCCAGGCCGCGGCGTTGCTGGCGGCGGACCCGCGCGGCGGTGCGGCGGACGTGGGGTTGTCGCTCGCGACCACCCGCACCGCGCTGGAGCACCGGGCGGTGATCGTCGCGGCGGACCGCGCCGAGGCGGAGGCCGCGGTGTCGGTGCTGGCCGGCGGGCCCGGGGTGCCGCCGGTGGTGGAGCGGGCACGTCGGGACGCGCGCACCGCGTTCGTGTTCACGGGCCAGGGTTCGCAGCGGCCGGGCATGGGACGCGAGCTGTACGGGGTGTACCCGGTGTTCGCCGCCGCGCTGGACGAGGTGCTGGCCGGGTTCGACCCGGTGTTGCGGGACGTGATGTGGGGCGAGGACGCGGCGCGGTTGGACCGCACGGAGTTCACGCAGCCCGCGTTGTTCGCCTTCGAGGTCGCGCTCCACCGCTTGCTGGAGTCCTGGGGCGTGCGGCCCGACTTCCTGGCCGGGCACTCGATCGGCGAGGTCGCCGCCGCCCACGTGGCCGGCGTGCTGTCGTTGCCGGACGCGTGCCGCCTGGTCTCGGCGCGGGCGAGCCTGATGCAGGCGCTGCCCGAGGGCGGGGCCATGGTGGCGATCCAGGCCGCCGAGGCCGACGTGCTGCCGTTGCTGTCCGAGGGCGTGGGCATCGCCGCGGTCAACGGGCCGGACTCGGTGGTGATCTCGGGCGTCGAGGCCGACGTGGTGCTGGTCGCGTCGAAGTTCGAGCGGGTGAAGCGGCTCTCGGTGTCGCACGCGTTCCACTCGGTGCTGATGGACCCGATGCTGGACGACTTCCGCGCGGTCGCGACGGGTCTGACCTACCGGGAGCCGACCATCCCGATCGCGACGAGCGGTGACGTGACCGACCCGGAGCACTGGGTGCGGCACGTCCGCGACGCGGTCCGGTTCCACGACTCGGTGCGGCACCTCCTGGGCGAAGGCGTGACCACGGCGCTCGAACTGGGGCCGGACGCGGTCCTGTCGAGCACGGGCCCGGACGTGTTCGTGCCGACGCTGCGGCGCGGCCACGGCGAGGAGCACCGGCTCGTCACGGCGCTCGCCACGGCCCACGCGCGCGGCACGGCGGTCGACTGGCGGGCGTTCTTCGCGCCCACCGGCGCCGTGGTCGTGGGCCTGCCCACCTACGCCTTCCAGCGCGACGAGTACTGGCTGGTCGGGGCGGACTCCTCGGCCGTGGCTCGGCTCGCCGCGGAGCACCCGTTGCTCGCGGGCGCGGGCGAGGACACCGAAGGGCTCGCCGCGCGGCTGGCGCCGCTGTCCGAAGTGGACCGGCACCGGGTGCTGCTCGACCTGGTGCGCGCCCACGTGGCCGCCGTGCTCGGGCACGCCACCGTGGCGCCGGTCGAGCCGGGACGACCGTTGCAGGAGCTGGGTTTCGACTCCATGGCGGCGGTGGCACTGCGCCGCCGGCTCGGCGCGGCGACAGGGCTTGAGCTGCCGGTGACGCTGGCGTTCGACCACCCGACGTGCGAGGCCCTCGCCCGCTACCTCGAGGTCGAGGTCCGGGCGGAGGACGGCGGCGCGGCGGGCGCGGTGCTCGGCGAGGTCGAGCGGTTGGAGGCGGCGCTGGCCGCGGCCGGGCCCCTCGACGGTGACGCCGACCTGGTGACCGCGCGGCTGGAGGCGGTGCTGCGCCGGTGGCGCGACCTGCAGGGCGGTGTCGAGACCGAGGACGCCGACTACGAGGCGGCCACCGACGAGGAGCTGTTCGCGGCTCTGGACCGCGAGTTCGGCGCGTAGTCCGCACGGAGATTGGGTGAATGAGGCGATGGGCGACGACGACAGGCTCCGGGACTACCTCCAGCGCGCGACGACCGAGCTGCGGCAGGCGAAGCGGCAGCTGCGCGAGGCGGACGAGCGACGGCACGAGCCGATCGCGATCGTCGCCGCGAGCTGCCGCTTCCCGGGCGGGGTGCGCACGCCGGAGCAGTTGTGGGAGCTGGTGGAGGGCGGGGTCGACGCGATCTCGCCGTTCCCGACCGACCGCGGTTGGGACGCCGACGCGCTGTACCACCCGGAGCCCGCGACGCCGGGCCGCACCTACGTGACCCGGGGCGGGTTCCTGCACGACGCGGCGGAGTTCGACGCGGACTTCTTCCGCATCAGCCCCCGGGACGCGCGGGACACCGACCCGCAGCAGCGGCTGCTGCTGGAGACCGCGTGGGAGGCGGTCGAACGGGCCGGCATCGACGCCACCGCGTTGCGCGGCACGGCGACCGGCGTGTTCACCGGCGTCGTCTACCACGACTACGCCATCGGCGCCGGTCCCGGCGGCCTGGCCAGCGTCGCCTCGGGCCGGTTGGCCTACTTCCTGGACCTGGTCGGCCCGGCCGTCACGGTCGACACGGCGTGCTCGTCGTCCCTGGTCGCCCTGCACTGGGCGGTCCAGGCGCTGCGCTCCGGCGAGTGCTCGATGGCTTTGGTGGGCGGTGCGACCGTGATGCCCGGCCCGGAGTCGTTCGTCGGCTTCAGCCAGGACAACGGGCTGGCGCCGGACGGTCGGTGCAAGTCGTTCGCCGACGCCGCCGACGGCACCGCCTGGGGCGAGGGCGTGGGCGTGCTGCTGCTGGAACGGCTGTCGCAGGCCCGCCGCGAGGGGCACCCGGTGCTCGCCGTCGTGCGCGGCACCGCGATCAACTCCGACGGCGCGAGCAACGGGCTCACCGCGCCCAACGGCCCGGCCCAGCAACGCCTCATCCGCGCCGCGCTCGCCGACGCGCAGGTGCCCGCCGACCAGGTGGACCTCGTCGAGGCGCACGGCACCGGCACCACGTTGGGCGACCCGATCGAGGCCGTGGCGCTGCTGGAGACCTACGGCCGGGGCCGGCCCGCGGACCGGCCGCTGTGGCTGGGGTCGATCAAGTCGAACGTCGGGCACACCCAGGCCGCCGCGGGTGTCGGCGGCGTGATCAAGGTGGTGGAGGCGATCCGGCGCGGCGTGCTGCCGCGCACCCTGCACGTGGACGCGCCGTCGTCCAATGTGGACTGGTCGCGCGGTGCGGTGCGGCTGCTCACCGACCAGGCGCCGTGGCCGGACCACGGCTACCCGCGGCGCGCGGGCGTGTCCGCGTTCGGGCTCAGCGGCACCAACGCCCACGTGATCATCGAGGAGCCGCCCGCCGAGGAGCCTGCCGCGGACCGGGCCGACCGGGCGCCGGGCGCGGTGCCGCTGCTGCTGTCGGCCCGCACGGCGGCGGCGCTGCCGGCGCAGGCCGCGGCGTTGCGCGACCACGTGCTGCGCGACCCGGCGGTGGACGTGGCCGACCTGGCGTTCTCCCTCGCGACCACGCGGGCCGCGCTGGACCACCGGGCCGCGGTGGTGGCCGAGGACGTGCCGGGGCTCCTGCGCGGCCTGACCGCGTTGGCCGAGGGCTCCGCCGCACCCGCCGGGGTGTCCACGGCCCACGCCAGGCCCGGTGGCCGCACGGCGTTCCTGTTCACCGGCCAGGGCGCGCAGCGGCTGGGCATGGGGCGCGGGCTGCACGCCGCGTTCCCGGTGTTCGCCGCCGCCCTGGACGAGGTGCTGGCCGAGCTCGACCCCGTGCTGCGGGACGTGGTGTGGGGCGAGGACGTCGGGCGGCTCGACCGCACCGAGTTCGCCCAGCCGGCGCTGTTCGCGTTCCAGGTGGCGTTGTTCCGGCTGGTCGAGTCGTGGGGCGTGCGGCCGGACCTGCTCGCGGGCCACTCGGTGGGCGAGCTGGCCGCCGCCCACGTGAGCGGTGTGCTGTCGCTGCGTGACGCGGCGGCGCTGGTCACCGCACGCGGCCGGCTCATGCAGGCGCTGCCGAGCACCGGCGCGATGCTCGCGGTGGAGGCGACCGAGGACGAGGTCGTGCCGCTGCTGGACGGCCGCGTCGACGTGGCCGCGGTCAACGGACCGACCGCGGTGGTCGTCTCCGGCGAGGAGGAGGTGGTCGACGCCGTCGACGCCCACTTCACCGCGCTCGGCCGCCGGACCAGGCGGCTGCGCGTGTCGCACGCGTTCCACTCGCCGCTGATGGAGCCGGTGCTCGCCGACTTCGCCGAGGTCGCCCGCGGCCTGGACTACCGGGCGCCGTCGATCCCGATCGTCTCCACCGTCACCGGGGAACCGGTCGGCGCGCGGGACCTGGCGGCCGACTACTGGGTGCGGCACGTCCGTGACGCGGTCCGCTTCCGCGACGGCGTCCGCCGGCTGCACGCCGAGGGCGTCACGACTTTCCTGGAGCTGGGGCCCGCTGCCGTGTTGTCCGCGATGGGGCCTGACTGCGTCGAGGACGGCGACGCGGTGTTCCTGCCGACCGTGCGGGCCGACGGGGCGGAGCGGCACGACGTGTTCGCCGCGCTGGCCCACGCCCACGGGCTCGGCGTCACCGTCGACTGGGCCGGCGTGTTCGCGGGGTGGGACGTGCGCCGCGTCGACCTGCCCACCTACGCCTTCCAGCGCCGCCGCTACTGGCGGGACGTGCCCGTGCCCGCGGTGGACCCGGCGGACGCCCTGCGCTACCGCGTCGAGTGGCAGCCCGTGACGCCGCCGTCCGCGCGGCTCGACGGCACCTGGCTGGTCGCCCACCCCGCCGGGGACGACCCGCGCCTCGACGCGGTGCTCGCCGGGCTCGCCGACGCCGGCACCCTGGTGCTGCCGGTCGAGGTGAGCGGCGCCGACCGGGCCGGACTGGTGACCGCGCTGGCCGCCGCGCCCGAACCCGACGGCGTGCTGTCGCTGCTGGCGTTCGACCGCACCGAGGAGCGTGCCGTGCTGTCCCGCGGCCTCGTGGACAACGTCGTGCTCGCCCAAGCGCTCGGCGACGCCGGCATCACCGCGCCGCTGTGGTGCGCGACCGCCGGCGCGGTCGCCGTCGGGACCGGGGAGCCGGTCGACGCGCGGCAGAGCGCGACGTGGGGCCTGGGCATCGGCCTCGCCCTGGAGCAGCCGACCACCTGGGGTGGCCTGGTCGACCTCCCGCCGCACGTGGACGCGCAGGTCGTCGAGCGGCTGGGCGCGGTGCTGGCCGACGATCGCGGCGAGCACGAGGTGGCGATCCGACCGGGCGGCGTCTTCGCGCGCCGCCTCGTCCGCGGGTCCGGCGGCACGCCCGACGAACCGTGGCGGGCCCGCGGCACCGTGCTGGTCACCGGCGGCACCGGCGGCCTGGGCGCCCACGTGGCGCGGTGGCTCGCCGACCACGGCGCCGAGCACGTCGTGCTCACCAGCCGCCGCGGCCGGGCCGCCGACGGCGCGGCCGACCTGGAAGCCGACCTCGTCGCGCGCGGCGTCGAGGTGACGATCGCCGCGTGCGACGTGACCGACCGCGAGGCCGTGCGCGGGCTGCTCGCCGGCCTGCCCGGCCTGACCGCCGTGGTCCACGCCGCCGGCGCGTCCCAACCGCTGGCCCCGCTCACCGAGCTGGACGCGGCCGGGTTCGCCCGGGTCGGCGCGGCGAAGATCGCCGGCGCCGCGCACCTCGACGCCCTGCTGGCCGACCGGCCGCTGGACGCGTTCGTGCTGTTCTCCTCCGGGTCGGCGGTGTGGGGCAGCGCGGCGCAGGCCGCCTACTGCAGCGCCAACGCCTACCTGGACGGCCTCGCCGCCGACCGCCGGGCGCGCGGCCTCACCGCTACCGCCGTCGGCTGGGGCTCCTGGGACGGCGGCATGGTGGACGACGAGATCGCCGCGACCATGCGGCGGATCGGCGCGCCGGCGATGCCGCCCGGCCTCGCCCTGCGGGCGTTGCGGCGGGTGCTGGAGACCGGCGACGCGGCGCCGGTCGTGGCCGACTTCGACTGGGCCCGCTTCACCTCCGTCTACACCTCCGCCCGACCGAGGCCATTGCTGGCCGCCCTACCCGAGGCCGCGGCCGTCCTCGCCGACTCGTCGCCCGAGCAGGGTGAACCCGCGCTGGCCGCCCGCCTGGCCGCCCTGCCCGCCGCCGAACGGGCGGGCGCCGTGCTCGGCGCGGTGCGCGAGCAGGTCGCCGCGATCCTCGGTCACGACGACCCGACCGAGGTGGACCAGGCGCGCACGTTCACCGACCTGGGGTTCGACTCGGTCGCCGCGGTGGACCTCAGGGCGCGGCTGAACGCGGTCACCGGCCGCAGCCTGCCCAGCACCCTGGTCTTCGACCACGTCACCCCCGCCGCGCTCGCCGACCACCTGCACTCGGTGCTCGGTGACGGCGAGGCGGAGCCGCCGTCCGCGCTCACCGAGCTGGAACGGCTGGAACGGGCCGCCGCCGGCCTGTCCGCCGCCGAGATCACCCGCCTGGGCCTGGTGGCGCGCCTCCAGGCGCTGGCGGGCCGGCTCGGCGAGGTCGGCGGGTCCGCGGCCGACGTCGAGGACCGCCTCCGCGCCGCGTCGGCCGACGACCTCTTCACCTTCATCGACACCGAGCTCGGAATCTCCTGACCCCGGGCAGGGGCACGAAATCAAAGGACGCCGTGAACACGATGGCTAACGACGACAAGCTCCTGGAGTACCTCAAGCGCGTCACCGCCGACCTGCACCAGACCAAGCGGAGGTTGCGGGAAGTCGAGAGCGCCGAGCCGGAGCCGATCGCGATCGTGGCCATGGCCTGCCGCTATCCCGGTGGCGTGTCCTCGCCCGAGGACCTGTGGCGGCTCGTCGACGACGGCGTCGACGCCCTCACCCCGTTCCCGGCCGACCGCGGCTGGGACCTGGGCGAGCTGGTGGGCGGCACCGCGGACGGCACCGGCGCGAGCTACGTCCACGTCGGCGGTTTCGTGCCCGACGCGGGCCACTTCGACCCCGGCTTCTTCGGCATGAGCCCGCGCGAGGCCCTCGTCACCGACCCCCAGCAGCGGCTCATGCTGCACGCGTCGTGGGAGGCGTTCGAACGGGCCGGCATCAACCCGGAGGAGGTGCGCGGCGCGCCGGTCGGCGTGTTCGTCGGCTCCGGGTTGCAGGACTACTCGGCGCTGCTCGACGGCTCACCGGAACTCGCCGAGGCCTACCTGGGCACGGCCAGCGTGGGCGCGGTGATCTCCGGCCGGGTCGCCTACGCGCTCGGCCTGGAAGGGCCCGCCGTCACGGTGGACACCGCGTGCTCGTCGTCGCTGGTCGCGATGCACGTGGCGAGCCAGGCGCTGCGGTCCGGCGAGTGCTCGATGGCGCTCGCGGGCGGCGTGATGGTGATGTCGACGCCCGGCGCGTTCGTCGCGTTCAGCAAGCAGGGCGGCCTGTCGCGCGACGGCCGGTGCAAGTCGTTCGCGGGCGCGGCCGACGGCACCGGCTGGGGCGAGGGCGTCGGCGTGCTGCTGCTGGAGAAGCTGTCCGACGCGCGGCGCAACGGTCACCCGGTGCTGGCCGTGCTGCGGGGCACGGCGGTGAACCAGGACGGCGCGTCCAACGGCCTGACCGCCCCGAACGGTCCGTCCCAGCGCCAGGTGATCCGGCAGGCCCTGGCCAACGCCCGGCTGTCCGCCGCGGACGTCGACGTGGTCGAGGGCCACGGCACCGGCACGACGTTGGGCGACCCGATCGAGGCCCAGGCGTTGCTGGAGACGTACGGGCGTGACCGGGACGCGCCGTTGTGGTTGGGGTCGATCAAGTCGAACATCGGTCACACGCAGGCCGCCGCCGGTGTCGCCGGTGTGATCAAGATGGTCGAGGCGATCCGGCACGGCGTGATGCCGCGGACCCTGCACGTGGACGAGCCGTCGCCGCACGTGGACTGGTCCGCCGGCGACGTGCGGTTGTTGACCGAGGCCAGGGAGTGGGTTGCCGAGGGTCGGCCGCGTCGGGCCGGTGTGTCGTCGTTCGGGATCAGCGGCACGAACGCGCACGTGATCATCGAGCAGGCGCCGGAGGAGGAGGCCGGGCTCGCGACGGCAGAGCTGCCGGTCGTGCCGCTGCTGGTGTCGGGGAACGACGCGGCGTCGCTCGCCGCGCAGGCCGAGCGGCTTCGCGCGTGGTGGTCGGCCAACCCCGCCGCTCGACCGACGGATGTCGCGTTCTCGCTGGCCACGGGCCGTGCGCCGTTGACGCACCGGGCGGTGGTGGTCGGTCGGGACCGGGACGAGTTGGTGCGCGGTTTGGCGGATGTCGTGCCGGTGGTGGCGCGGGCTGGTGGTGAGACGGCGTTCTTGTTCACTGGTCAGGGTTCGCAGCGGTTGGGGATGGGCCGTGAGCTGTCGGTCGTGTTCCCGGTGTTCGCGCGGGTGTTCGACGAGGTGTTGGCCGGGTTCGACCCGGTGTTGCGGGAGGTGGTGTGGGGCGAGGACGCAGAGCGGCTGGAGCGGACCGAGTTCACGCAGCCTGCGTTGTTCGCCTTTGAGGTGGCGTTGTTCCGCCTGTTGGAGTCGTGGGGTGTGCGGCCGGATCGGGTGGCTGGGCATTCGATCGGTGAGATCGCGGCGGCTCACGTTGCCGGGGTGTTGTCGCTGTCGGACGCGTGTCGGTTGGTGTCGGCGCGGGCGAGTCTGATGCAGGCGTTGCCCGAGGGCGGCGCGATGGTGGCGATCAAGGCTGCCGAGGCCGAGGTGGTGCCGTTGTTGACCGGCGGTGTGGGCGTCGCGGCGGTGAACGGCGCGGACTCGGTCGTGGTTTCCGGGGTCGAGGCCGAGGTGCTGGCGGTGGCCGCGAAGTTCGAGCGGTCGAAGCGGCTTTCGGTGTCGCACGCGTTCCACTCGGTGTTGATGGACCCGATGTTGGACGACTTCCGCGTGGTGGTGCGGGAGTTGGGCTTCCGGGAGCCGACCATCCCGATCGCTACGGCCGGTGATGTGACGGATCCGGAGTACTGGGTTCGGCACGTCCGGGACGCGGTGCGGTTCCACGACTCCGTGACGCAGTTGCAGGGCGCAGGTGTCGCGAGGTTCGTCGAGGTCGGGCCCGATGGCGTGCTGAGCGCGCTGGTCGAGGGCGCGATCGCGGTGCAGCGCAAGGGACGCGATGAAGCGGTCACGCTGGTGGCGGGCCTGGGCCGGTTCCACGGCACGGGCGGCGCGGTCGACTGGCGGGCGTTCTTCGACGGCCGCGGCACGCGGGTCGACCTGCCGACCTACGCGTTCCAGAGCGAGCGGTACTGGCTCGACGTGAAGCCGGGCTTCGGCGACCTCTCCTCGGCGGGCCTCGACCCGGCTGACCACCCGTTGCTGGGCGCGGTCGTCGTCCTCGCGGACTCCGACGGCGTGGTGCTGACCGGGCGGCTGTCCGCTTCGGCGCAGCCGTGGTTGGCCGATCACGTCGTCGGCGGCTCGATCGTGTTCCCCGGCACGGGTTTCGTGGAGTTGGCGATCCGGGCGGGTGACCAGGTCGGTTGCGGTGTGGTCGAGGAGTTGACGCTCACCGCGCCGCTGGTGCTGCCCGAACGCGGCGGCGCGCAGGTGCGGGTCGTGGTCGGCGCGGTGGGGGAGTCCGCGAGCCGTTCGGTGGACGTGTACGCGCGCCCGCAGGGCGCTCCCGCCGACGTGCGGTGGACCCACCACGCCACCGGTCTCCTGCGTGCCGGGGCCGTCGGTGACGGCGAGTCGTTGAGCGAGTGGCCTCCGGTCGGCGCGGAACCCGTGGCCGTGGACGGGGCGTACTCGCACTTCACGGAGGCGGGCCTGGAGTACGGGCCGGTGTTCCAGGGGTTGCGGTCGGCGTGGCAGCTGGGTGACGACGTGTTCGCCGAGGTCGCGCTGCCGGACGGGGTGGACGGCGGGTCGTTCGGGCTGCACCCGGCGTTGCTGGACGCGTGCCTGCACGTCGGGTCGTTCACCGGGTTGTTCGGTGAGCGCGCGGTGCTGCCGTTCTCGTGGTCCGGGGTGTCGTTGTTCGCGGCCGGGGCGTCGCGGGTGCGGGTGCGGTTGTCGCCGGTGGGCGAGGGCGCGGTGGCGCTGGCCGTGGCGGACGCCGGTGGCGCTCCGGTCGCGTCGGTGGCGTCGCTGGTGCTGCGGCCGGTCGACGTGAAGCAGGTCGGGGCCGCCGCGGCCGGGACGTTCGAGTCGTTGTTCCGGGTGGAGTGGTCCCCGGTGTCGGCGTCTCCGGTGTCGGCGGACGTCGTGGTGTTGGAGGCCGGCGCACCCGGTGCCGGCCCTGCCGGCGTGCGGGCTGAGGTGTCGCGGGTCCTGGGTGAGGTGCAGGACTGGTTGGCGCGGGGTGATGGCTCGTCGTTGGTCGTGGTGACGCGGGGTGCGGTCGCGTTCGGTGAGGTCACGGATCTTGCCGGTGCCGCGGTGTGGGGTCTGGTGCGGTCGGCGCAGTCGGAGAACCCGGGTCGGATCGTCCTGGTGGACACCGACGCCGAGGTGGACCCGGCCGTGGTGCTCGGTGCCGGTGAGCCGCAGCTGGTGGTGCGTGACGGGGCGTTGTTCGGGGCCAGGTTGGCGCGGGTGACCGAGTCCGGGTCCGAGGCGCGGTTCTCGGGTCGGGTGTTGGTGACGGGTGCGACGGGTTCGCTCGGTCGGTTGGTGGCTCGGCACTTGGTCGCCGCGCATGGTGTGACCGACTTGGTGTTGACGAGTCGGCGTGGGATGGATGCGCCGGGTGCTCGTGAGCTGGTGGCCGAGTTGGCTGGGGCTGGCGCCGAGGTCGAGTTCGTGGCCTGCGACGTGGCTGATCGGGAGGCGTTGGCCGGGTTGTTGGCCGGGCGCCCCGTCGATGGTGTGGTGCATGTCGCCGGTGTGTTGGACGATGGTGTGATCGGGTCGTTGACGCCTGGGCGGGTTGACGGGGTGTTGCGTCCGAAGGTGGATGCGGCGTGGAACCTGCACGAGCTCGTGGGTGATGTGTCGGCGTTTGTGTTGTTCTCGTCGGCGTCTGGGGTGTTGGGTGCGCCGGGTCAGGGGAACTACGCGTCGGCGAACGCGTATCTGGACGCGTTGGCGGCGTATCGGCGGGCGAACGGGATGGCGGCGCAGTCACTGGCCTGGGGCCTGTGGGCGGCCGAGGACGCCGGGATGTCCGGCCGGCTGACGGACGCCGACCGCTCCCGGGTGGTCGGTGCCGGTGTGTTGCCGCTGGCCGCCGAACAAGGGCTCGCGCTCCTCGACGCCGCGATCGGCACGGGTGAGGCCGCGGTGATCCCCGCGTCGTTCGACCTGGGCGCGATCCGGGCGCGTGGCGAGCTGATGCCCGAGCTGTTCCGCGGCTTGGTGAAGGTGGCGCGGCGGCGTCGTGCCGGCACCGGGAGCGAGCCCGCCCAGTTGCGCCGGGTGCTCGCCGCGCTGCCCGAGGACGAGTGGGAGGCCGCGCTCCTCGACCTGGTGCTGAACCAGGTCGTGTCCGTGCTCGGGTTCACCTCCGCGGCGGCGGTCGACCCGGAGCGGGCGTTCAACGACCTGGGCTTCGACTCGTTGTCGGCGGTGGAGTTCCGCAACGGCCTGAGCACCGCGGTCGGCGTGCGGCTGCCCGCGACCCTGGTGTTCGACCACCCCACGCCGCAAGCGCTTGCGCGTCACCTGGTGGCCGAGGTGTCCGGTCTCGGTGACGACGCGGCGGCGGTCGCGACCACGACCGTCACCGACGAGCCGATCGCCATCGTCGGGATGGCCTGCCGCTACCCCGGTGGCGTGTCCTCGCCCGAGGACCTGTGGCGGCTGGTGGCCGACGGCGTGGACGCGGTGTCGCCGTTCCCGACCAACCGGGGCTGGGACGTCGACAAGCTGTACGACCCGACGGGCGAGCGGCCCAACACCAGCTACACCCGTGAAGGCGGGTTCCTGCACGACGCCGACGAGTTCGACCCGGCGTTCTTCGGGATCAGCCCCAACGAAGCCGTGATCATGGACCCGCAGCAGCGGTTGCTGCTGGAGGCGTCGTGGGAGGCGTTCGAGCGGGCGGGTATCGACCCGGTGTCGTTGCGGGGCAGTGACACCGGTGTGTTCGCCGGGATGATGTACCACGACTACGCCGCCAACAGCAGCACCGGCGCCATCGCGTCCGGGCGGGTGTCGTACGTGTTCGGGCTCGAAGGCCCGGCGGTCACGGTGGACACGGCGTGCTCGTCGTCGTTGGTGGCGTTGCACTTGGCGAGCCAGGCGCTGCGATCGGGCGAGTGCTCGCTGGCGCTCGTCGGTGGGGTGGCCGTGATGGCGACGCCCGAGGTGTTCGTGGAGTTCAGCCGTCAGCGCGGGTTGTCGCTGGACGGTCGGTGCCGGTCGTTCGCGGCCACCAACAACGGGACGTCCTGGGGAGAAGGCGTCGGCATGCTGCTGGTGGAGCGGCTGTCGGACGCCCGCCGCAACGGTCACCCGGTGCTGGCCGTGGTCCGCGGCACGGCGGTGAACCAGGACGGCGCGTCCAACGGCCTGACCGCACCGAACGGTCCGTCTCAGCGTCGGGTGATCCGGCAAGCGTTGGCGAATGCCGGTCTGACGGCCGCTGATGTGGATGCGGTGGAGGCGCACGGCACGGGTACGACGTTGGGTGATCCGATCGAGGCTCAGGCGTTGTTGGAGACGTATGGGCGTGATCGTGAGGTGCCGTTGTGGTTGGGGTCGATCAAGTCGAACATCGGTCACACGCAGGCGGCTGCGGGTGTTGCCGGGATCATCAAGATGGTCATGGCGATGCGGCACGGTGTGATGCCGCCGACCTTGCACGTTGACGAGCCGTCTCCGCACGTGGACTGGTCGGCGGGGAACGTGCGGTTGTTGACCGAGACTCGGGAGTGGGTTGCCGAGGGTCGGCCGCGTCGGGCCGGTGTGTCGTCGTTCGGGATCAGCGGCACGAACGCGCACGTGATCGTCGAAGGTGTGGCCGCGGAGTCGGTCGACGAGAGCGATGCGGGCCTGCCGGTGGTGCCTTGGGTGTTGACCGGTCGCTCGGCTGAGGCGGTGCGTGCTCAGGCTGTGCGGTTGGCTTCCGTGGACGCTGACGTCCGGCCTGTTGATGTCGCGGTGTCGTTGGCCGGTCGTTCGGTGTTCGAGCACCGGGCGGTGGTGGTCGGTCGGGACCGGGACGAGTTGGTGCGCGGTCTGGCGGATGTCGTGCCGGTGGTGGCGCGGGCTGGTGGTGAGACGGCGTTCTTGTTCACTGGTCAGGGTTCGCAGCGGTTGGGGATGGGCCGTGAGCTGTCGGTCGTGTTCCCGGTGTTCGCGCGGGTCTTCGACGAGGTGTTGGCCGGGTTCGACCCGGTGTTGCGGGAGGTGGTGTGGGGCGAGGACGCAGAGCGGCTGGAGCGGACCGAGTTCACGCAGCCTGCGCTGTTCGCGTTCGAGGTGGCGCTTTACCGGCTGTTGGAGTCGTGGGGTGTGCGGCCGGATCGGGTTGCTGGTCATTCGATCGGTGAGATCGCAGCGGCTCACGTTGCCGGGGTGCTGTCCTTGGCGGACGCCTGTCGCTTGGTGTCGGCGCGTGCGCGTTTGATGCAGGAGTTGCCCGAAGGTGGGGCGATGGTGGCGATCAAGGCCGCCGAGGCCGAGGTGCTGCCGCTGTTGACGTCCGGAGTGGGCATTGCGGCGGTCAACGGGCCGGATTCGGTCGTGGTTTCGGGTGTCGAGGCTGAGGTGCTGGCGGTGGCCGCGAGGTTCGAGCGGTCGAAGCGGCTTTCGGTGTCGCACGCGTTCCACTCGGTGTTGATGGACCCGATGTTGGACGACTTCCGCGCGGTGGTGCGGGAGTTGAGCTTCCAGGCACCGAGCATCCCGATCGCCACGGTCGGTGACGTGACGGATCCGGAGTACTGGGTTCGGCACGTGCGGGACGCGGTGCGGTTCCACGATGCCGTGACGCGGCTGCGTGACGAGGGCGTGGCGCGGTTTGTCGAGGTCGGGCCGGACGGTGTGTTGAGCGCGCTGGTCGATGGTGCGATTCCGTTGCAGCGCAAGGGGCAGGACGAAGCGCTGACGCTGGTCAAGCGCCTCGGCCAGTGGTACGCCACCGGTGGGTCCGTCGACTGGCGGTCGTTCTTCGGTGGTCGTGGGCGGCGGGTCGACCTGCCGACCTACGCGTTCCAGCGCGAGCGGTACTGGATCGACTCGCTCGACTACTGGCGTGAGGCGTGGGCGGGCGCGACCCTCGGTGCGGGCGACGTCGTGTCCGCCGGGTTGGACGTGCCGGAGCACCCGTTGCTCGGCGCGGTCGTGGTGGCGCCGGACACCGATGGCGCGGTGCTCACCGGCCGGTTGTCGGTGCGGGCTCAGCCGTGGCTGGCCGATCACGCGGTCGGTGGCGCGGTCGTCTTCCCCGGCACCGGGTTCGCGGAGTTGGCGATCCGGGCCGGTGACGAGGTCGGCTGCGGCGCGCTCGACGAGCTGGTGCTCACCGCGCCGCTCGTGCTGCCCGACGAGGACCGGGACCAGGGCGTTCAGCTGCGCGTGATCGCGGGCGCGCCCGACCGGACCGGTCGGCGCACGGTGACCGTCCACTCGCGCCCGGAGCGCGGGGACGGCCTGCCCTGGGTGCTGCACGCGGAGGGCGTGTTGTCGTCGGGGACGCCGGTCGCGGGGTTCGACCTGCGGCAGTGGCCGCCGGCCGGCGCGGAGCCGCTGGACGTCGCCGGGCACTACGACGTGCTGGCCGAGGCGGGCCTGGAGTACGGGCCGGTGTTCCAGGGGTTGCGGTCGGCGTGGCGGCTGGGCGACGACGTGTTCGCCGAGGTGGCGCTGCCGGACGACGTCGACGGCTCGGCTTTCGGGGTGCACCCCGCTTTGCTGGACGCGTGCCTGCACGCTTCCTCGTTCACCGGGGCGTTGGGTGAGCAGGCCATGTTGCCGTTCACGTGGTCCGGCGTGTCGTTGTTCGCGGCCGGGGCGTCGCGGGTGCGGGTGCGGTTGTCGCCGCTGGGCGAGGGCGCGGTGGCGCTGGACGTCGCGGACGCCGACGGCAACCCGGTCGCGTCCGTGCGTGAACTGGCGCTGCGCCCGGTGTCGACCGGTCAGTCGGCTTCGCCGTCCGCGCAGTCGTTGTTCCGGGTGGAGTGGTCGCCGGTGTCGGGGACTCCCGTCTCGGCGGACGCTGTGGTGCTGGAGGCCGGTGCGCCGGGTGCGGACGCTGCGGGAGTGCGGGCAGAGGTGTCAAGGGTGCTGGGTGAGATCCAGGACTGGTTGGCACTTGGTGACGGTTCGTCGCTCGTCGTGGTGACGCGGGGTGCGGTGGCGTTCGGTGAGGTCACGGATCTGGCCGGTGCCGCGGTGTGGGGCTTGGTGCGCTCGGCTCAGTCGGAGAACCCCGACCGGATCGTTCTGGTGGACACCGACGCCGAACTCGACATGGCCGCTGTCCTCGGCACCGGTGAGCCGCAGGTCGTTGTGCGGGACGGCGTGATGCACGGCGCCCGGTTGGTTCGGGTGACCGAGTCCGGGCCTGAGGTGCGGTTCTCGGGTCGGGTGTTGGTGACGGGTGCGACGGGTTCGCTCGGTCGGTTGGTGGCCCGGCACCTCGTGACCTCGCATGGTGTGACTGACTTGGTGTTGACGAGTCGGCGCGGGATGGACGCGCCTGGGGCGTCCGAGTTGGTCGCGGAGTTGGCTGAGGCTGGGGCCGAGGTCGAGCTGGTGGCCTGTGACGTGGCCGATCGTGAGGCGTTGGCGGGGCTGTTGGCCGGGCGTCCGGTCGGTGGTGTGGTCCACGTTGCGGGTGTTCTGGACGATGGTGTGATCGGGTCGTTGACGCCTGAGCGGGTTGACGGGGTGTTGCGTCCGAAGGTGGACGCGGCGTGGAACCTGCACGAGTTGGTCGGCGATGTGTCGGCGTTTGTGTTGTTCTCGTCGGCGTCTGGGGTGTTGGGTGCGCCGGGTCAGGGGAATTACGCGGCGGCGAACGCGTATCTGGACGCGTTGGCGGCGTATCGGCGGACGAACGGATTGGCGGCGCACTCGCTGGCCTGGGGCCTGTGGGCCGACGAAGCGGGCATGGGCGGCGAGCTGAGCGAAGCCGACGTGCAGCGGATGCGGCGGTCCGGTGTGCTCGCGCTGTCGGCCGGCGAGGGGCTCGCGCTGCTCGACGCCTCGCTGGCACTCGACCTGCCTGCCTTGGTGCCGATCCACGTCGACATGTCCGGCGCGACCGCGACCGAGGTGCCCCACATGCTCCACGGGTTGCTGCGCCGCCCGGCACGGCGTGCGGCGGCGTCCGGTGGTTCGTCGGTGTGGCGTGAGCGGTTGGCGGGGTTGGCGCAGGAGCAGCGGCTCGCGGTGTTGGTGGAGTTGGTGCGGGCGCAGGCGGCTGCGACCTTGGGTCACGCGGGTCCGGAGGCGATCGATCCGGAGCAGGCGTTCAACGATCTCGGTTTCGACTCGTTGTCGGCGGTGGAGTTCCGCAACGGCCTGAGCACGGCGCTGGACATGCGGCTGTCGGCGACGCTCGCGTTCGACTACCCGACGCCGTTCGCGCTGGCCGAGCACTTGCTGGGCGAGGTCACCGGTGAGGGCGAGCGGGCGCGGGCGGTCGTGGCGACGACGTCGGTGACCGACGAGCCGATCGCGATCGTGGGCATGGCCTGCCGGTACCCCGGTGGTGTCAGCACGCCCGAGGACCTGTGGCGGCTCGTCGCGGACGGTGTCGACGCCATCGGCGAGTTCCCGACCGATCGCGGTTGGGACGTCGAGCGGCTGTTCGACCCGACCGGTCAGCGGCAGGACACCAGCTACACGCGTGAGGGCGGCTTCCTGTACAGGGCTGCGGAGTTCGACCCGGCGTTCTTCGGGATCAGCCCGAACGAGGCGTTGGTGATGGACCCGCAGCAGCGGTTGTTGCTGGAGACGTCCTGGGAGGCGTTCGAGCGGGCGGGGATCGATCCGGTTTCCCTGCGGGGCAGCGATACCGGCGTTTTCGCCGGGATGATGTACCACGACTACGAAGCGAACAACAACACCGGCGCGATGGCGTCCGGTCGCGTCGCTTACACCTTGGGGCTGGAAGGGCCTGCGGTGACGGTGGACACGGCGTGTTCGTCGTCGTTGGTGGCGTTGCACTTGGCGAGCCAGGCGCTGCGGTCGGGCGAGTGCTCGTTGGCCTTGGCGGGCGGCGTGACCGTCATGGCGACCGCGGACACGTTCGTGGAGTTCAGCCGTCAGCGCGGGCTGTCGCCGGACGGCCGGTGCCGGTCGTTCGCGGGTTCGGCGGACGGCACCGGGTGGGGTGAAGGCGTCGGGATGCTGCTGGTGGAGCGGTTGTCGGACGCGCGCCGCAACGGCCACCGGGTGTTGGCGGTCGTCCGTGGCACGGCGATCAACCAGGACGGCGCTTCGAACGGCTTCACGGCCCCCAATGGTCCGTCTCAGCGTCGAGTGATCCGGCAGGCCTTGGCGAACGCCGGTTTGACGGCCGCTGATGTGGATGCGGTGGAGGCGCACGGCACGGGTACGACGTTGGGTGATCCGATCGAGGCTCAGGCGTTGTTGGAGACGTATGGGCGTGATCGTGAGGTGCCGTTGTGGTTGGGGTCGATCAAGTCGAACATCGGTCACACGCAGGCGGCTGCGGGTGTTGCCGGGATCATCAAGATGGTCATGGCGATGCGGCACGGTGTGATGCCGCCGACCTTGCACGTTGACGAGCCGTCTCCGCACGTGGACTGGTCGGCGGGGAACGTGCAGCTGTTGACGGAGGCTCGGGAGTGGCCGTCGAACGGGCATCCTCGTCGGGCCGGTATCTCGTCGTTCGGGATCAGCGGCACCAATGCGCACGTGATCATCGAGCAGTGGCGCGACGAGCGCCGGGAGCCCGTGGGCGACGACTTGCCGGTGGTGCCGTGGGTGTTGTCGGGTCGTTCGGCTGAGGCGGTGCGTGCTCAGGCTGTGCGGTTGGCGTCGTTCGTGGGCGCTGATGTCCGGCCGGTGGACGTCGGCTTGTCGTTGGCTGGTCGTTCGGTGTTCGAGCACCGGGCGGTGGTGGTCGGTCGGGATCGGGACGAGTTGGTGCGTGGTCTGGCGGATGTCGTGCCGGTGGTGGCGCGTTCCGGTGGTGGGACGGCGTTCTTGTTCACGGGGCAGGGTTCGCAGCGGCTCGGGATGGGTCGTGAGTTGTCGGTGGCGTTCCCGGTGTTCGCGGGTGCGTTCAGCGAGGTGTTGGCCGGGTTCGACCAGGCGCTGCGGGAGGTGGTGTGGGGTGAGGACGCTGAGCGTCTGAGCCGCACGGAGTTCACGCAGCCTGCGCTGTTCGCGTTTGAGGTTGCGCTTTACCGGTTGTTGGAGTCGTGGGGTGTTCGGCCGGACTTCTTGGCTGGTCATTCGATCGGTGAGATCGCGGCGGCTCACGTCGCGGGCGTGCTGTCGTTGCCTGATGCGTGTCGGTTGGTGTCGGCGCGGGCGAGTCTGATGCAGGCGTTGCCCGAGGGTGGCGCGATGGTGGCGGTCAAGGCTGCCGAGGCCGAGGTGCTGCCGTTGTTGACGGCCGGAGTGGGCATCGCGGCGGTCAACGGGCCGAATTCCGTTGTCGTATCGGGCGACGAGGTCGAGGTGTTGGCGGTCGCGGCCCGGTTCGAGCGGTCGAAGCGGCTTTCGGTGTCGCACGCGTTCCACTCGGTCCTCATGGACCCGATGCTGGACGACTTCCGGGCTGTGGTGGGGGAGTTGAGCTTCCGGGAGCCGAGGATCCCGATGGTCACGTCAGGTGATGTGACCGACCCGGACTACTGGGTGCGGCACGTGCGCGAGGCGGTGCGCTTCCACGACGCCGTGACGCGGTTGCAGGACGCGGGCGTCAGCAGGTTCGTCGAGGTGGGGCCGGACGGTGTGCTCAGCGCACTGGTGGACGACGGCATCGCCTTGCAGCGCAGGGAACGTGATGAGGCCGTGACGCTGGTCGCGGCTGTCGGGCGGTTCTCCACGGCGGGTGGAACGGTCGATTGGCGGGCGTTCTTCAGCGGCCGTGGTCGGCAGGTCGACCTGCCGACCTACGCGTTCCAGCGCGAGCGGTACTGGCTGCGCGAGCAGCGGTCCGGCGTTGACGCGGCGTCCATGGGCCTCGGGCAGGTCGAGCACCCGTTGCTCTCGGCGGTCGTGCCGTCGCCCGCGTCCGACGGCGTGGTGCTGACCGGCAGGCTGTCGGTCGACGCGCTGCCGTGGCTGGCGGATCACGACGTGTTCGGCAGCGTGCTGCTGCCCGGGACGGCGTTCGTGGAGCTCGCGGTCGAAGCGGGTGACGAGGTGGGGTGCGGCACGCTCGAAGAGCTGATGCTGACCGCGCCCCTGGTGCTGCCGACGACCGGTGGTGTGGCGGTGCAGGTGGTCGTGGACGCGCCGGACGGCGCCGGGCGACGCGCGGTCTCGGTGTACTCGCGGGCGGGCGGCTCGGACGCCCCGTGGGCGCTGCACGCCGAAGGTGTGCTCTCGGCGCGGACCCCGGCTCCTGCGTTCGACCTGGGGCAGTGGCCGCCGGCGGGTGCGGAGCCGGTGGACGTCGACGGCCTCTACGACGCGTTGGCCGACGCGGGACTGAACTACGGGCCGGTGTTCCAAGGGCTGAAGTCCGCCTGGCGGCACGGCGACGACGTGTTCGCCGACGTGGCCCTGCCGGAGGACGTGGACGGCTCGGCGTTCGGGATCCACCCCGCGCTGCTGGACTCGTGCCTGCACGCGATCGGTCTCGCCGGTCGGGGCGGTGGGCGGACCGTGCTCCCGTTCTCCTGGTCCGGGGTCACGCTGCACGCCGTCGCGGCGGGTCGGGTGCGCGTCCGGATCAGCCCGGCCGGCGAGGGCGCGGTGACGTTGCAGCTCGCGGACACCGATGGCGCGCCGGTCGCGTCGGTGGAGTCGTTGGCATTGCGCCCGGTGTCGGCGGACCAGCTGGCTTCGTCGGCCGCGGAGTCGTTGTTCCGGGTGGAGTGGTCCCCGGTGTCGACGTCTCCGGTATCGACGTCCCTGGTGTCGGTGGATGCCGTGGTGCTGGAGGCCGGTGCGCCGGGGGCTGACGCTGCGGGGGTGCGGGCTGAGGTGGCGCGGGTCCTGGCCGAGGTGCAGGACTGGTTGGCGCGGGGCGACGACTCGTCGTTGGTCGTCGTGACCCGAGGTGCGGTGGCGTTCGGTGACGTTACGGATCTGGCCGGTGCCGCGGTGTGGGGTCTGGTGCGGTCCGCGCAGTCGGAGAACCCGGGTCGGATCGTCCTGGTGGACACCGACGCCGATCTCGACGCGGCCGCCGTCCTCGGCACCGGCGAGCCGCAGGTGGTCGTGCGTGACGGCGTCATGCACGGTGCCCGGTTGGCGCGGGTGGCGGAAGCCGGGTCCGAGGCGCGGTTCTCGGGTCGCGTCCTGGTGACGGGTGCGACGGGTTCGCTCGGCAAGCTCGTCGCCCGGCACCTGGTCACCGCGCACGGTGTGACCGAGCTGCTGTTGACGAGTCGACGCGGCCTGGCTGCCCCGGGGGCACCCGAGCTGGTGGCCGAGTTGGCCGAGGCCGGCGCCGAGGTCGAGCTGGTGGCCTGCGACGTGGCTGACCGGGAGGCACTGGCCGGGCTGCTGGCCGGGCGTCCCGTCGATGGCGTCGTGCATGTCGCCGGTGTGTTGGACGACGGGGTGATCGCGTCGTTGACGCCCGAGCGCGTGGACGGGGTGTTGCGCCCGAAGGTGGACGCGGCCTGGAACCTGCACGAGCTCGTGGGTGACGTGTCGGCGTTCGTGCTGTTCTCCTCGGCCGCGGGCGTGTTCGGCAACCCCGGTCAGGCCAGTTACGCGGCGGGCAACGCGTACCTGGACGCGTTGGCGGCCCACCGCCAGGCGAACGGGCTGGCGGCGCAGTCGCTCGCCTGGGGCCTGTGGGCGGACGAGGCCGGCATGGGCGGTGCGGCGGAGGTCGAGCGGATCCGGCGGACCGGTGTGCTCGCCCTGTCCGCGGCACGTGGTCTGGCGTTGTTCGACGCCGGAACCGCCGTGGACGCGCCCGCGCTGGTGGTGATCGACCTCGACCTGTCCGGCGCCGGTGACGACGTGCCGCCGTTGCTGCGCGGCCTGGTTCGTCGCCGTGCCCGCCGAGTGGCCGGCGGTTCGTCGGTGTGGCGTGAGCGGTTGGCGGGGTTGGCGCAGGAGCAGCGGCTCCCGGTGTTGGTGGAGTTGGTCCGGACGCAGGCCGCGGCGACCTTGGGGCACGCGGGTCCGGAGGCGATCGACCCGGAGCAGGCGTTCAACGACCTGGGCTTCGACTCGTTGTCGGCGGTCGAGTTCCGCAACGGCTTGAGCGCCGCGGTGGACATGGTGCTGCCCGCGACCCTGGTCTTCGACTACCCGACGCCGTTCGCGCTGGCGGAGCACCTGCTCGGCGAGATGTCCGGCACGGGTGAGCGCGCGCGGGCGGTCGTGGCGACGACGTCGGTGACGGACGAGCCGATCGCGATCGTCGGCATGGCCTGCCGCTACCCGGGCGGTGTGTCGTCGCCGGAGGACCTGTGGCGGTTGGTGGCGGACGGTGTGGACGCGGTGGGCGGGTTCCCGACGGATCGTGGTTGGGACGTCGACGGCGTGTACGACCCGGAGCCCGGTGTCACGGGCAAGACGTACACCCGTGAGGGTGGCTTCCTGTACGGGGCGGCGGAGTTCGACCCGGCGTTCTTCGGGATCAGCCCGAACGAGGCGTTGGTGATGGATCCGCAGCAGCGGTTGTTGCTGGAGGCGTCGTGGGAGGCGGTCGAACGGGCGGGTATCGACCCGGTTTCCTTGCGGGGCAGCGATACCGGTGTGTTCGCGGGGATGATGTACCACGACTACCCGGCCAACAACAGCACGGGCGCGGTCGCCTCCGGCCGCGTCTCCTACACGCTGGGGCTGGAAGGGCCCGCGGTCACGGTGGACACGGCGTGCTCGTCGTCGCTGGTGGCGCTGCACTGGGCCGTCCAGGCGCTGCGGTCCGGTGAGTCTTCGCTCGCCCTCGTCGGCGGTGTGGCCGTGATGGCGACGCCCGAGGTGTTCGTGGAGTTCAGCCGTCAGCGCGGGCTGTCGCCGGACGGTCGGTGCAAGTCGTTCGCCGGTGCGGCGGACGGCACCGGCTGGGCCGAAGGCGTCGGCGTGCTGCTCGTCGAGCGGCTGTCGGACGCCCGCCGCAACGGGCACCGCGTGCTGGCGGTCGTCCGTGGCACCGCGATCAACCAGGACGGCGCGTCGAACGGGTTCACCGCCCCGAACGGCCCGTCCCAGCGCCGGGTGATCCGGCAGGCGTTGGCGAACGCCGGGCTGACGACCGCCGACGTCGACTTGGTGGAGGCGCACGGCACCGGCACGACGCTGGGTGACCCGATCGAGGCGCAGGCGTTGTTGGCCACCTACGGTCAGGACCGCGCCGAGGACGCGCCGTTGTGGTTGGGGTCGATCAAGTCGAACATCGGTCACACGCAGGCCGCGGCCGGTGTCGCCGGGATCATCAAGATGGTCGAGGCCATCCGGAATGGCGTGATGCCGAAGACGCTGCACGTTGACGAGCCTTCGCCGCACGTGGACTGGGCGGCGGGCAACGTGCGGTTGCTGACCGAGGCGCGGGAGTGGCCGTCGAACGGGCACCCGCGTCGGGCCGGGATCTCGTCGTTCGGGATCAGCGGCACGAACGCGCACGTGATCGTCGAGGAACCGGTGGCGGTGGACGCGGGCGACACCGGTGTCGAGCTGCCGGTGGTGCCGTGGGTGCTGTCGGGTCGTTCGGCCGAGGCGGTGCGTGCTCAGGCCGCCCGGTTGGCGTCGTTCGTGGGCGCTGATGTCCGGCCGGTGGACGTCGGCTTGTCGTTGGCTGGTCGTTCGGTGTTCGAGCACCGGGCGGTGGTGGTCGGTCGGGATCGGGACGAGTTGGTGCGTGGTCTGGCGGATGTCGTGCCGGTGGTGGCGCGTTCCGGTGGTGGGACGGCGTTCTTGTTCACGGGGCAGGGTTCGCAGCGGCTCGGGATGGGTCGTGAGTTGTCGGTGGCGTTCCCGGTGTTCGCGGGTGCGTTCTCTGAGGTGCTCGCGGGCTTCGACCCGGTGTTGCGGGAGGTGATGTGGGGTGAGGACGCGGGGCGGTTGGACTGCACGGAGTTCACGCAGCCTGCGTTGTTCGCGTTTGAGGTTGCGCTCTACCGCTTGTTGGAGTCGTGGGGCGTTCGACCGGACATGCTCGCAGGGCACTCGATCGGTGAGATCGCCGCCGCCCACGTGGCCGGGGTGTTGTCCCTGACGGACGCGTGCCGGTTGGTGTCGGCGCGGGCGAGCCTCATGCAGGCGTTGCCCGAGGGCGGCGCGATGGTGGCGATCAAGGCCACCGAAGCGGATGTGGTGCCGTTGTTGACGGAGGGCGTGGGCATCGCGGCGGTGAACGGGCCGGATTCCGTGGTCGTCTCGGGTGTCGAAGCCGAGGTGCTGGCAGTGGCCGCGAAGTTCGAGCGGTCGAAGCGGTTGTCGGTGTCGCACGCGTTCCACTCGGTCCTCATGGACCCGATGTTGGACGAGTTCCGCGCCGTCGTGGGCGAGCTGACGTTCCGCGCACCGGCCATCCCGATCGCCACGACCGGCGACGTGACCGATCCCGAGTACTGGGTCCGGCACGTCCGCGACGCGGTGCGCTTCCACGACGCCGTGACACAACTGCGGGGTCGGGGCGTGAGCAGGATGGTCGAGGTCGGGCCGGACGGCGTGCTCAGCGCGCTGGTCGAGGACGGCATCGCCTTGCAGCGCAGGGGACGTGACGAGGCGGTCACCCTGGTCACCGGCCTGGGCCGGCTGCACACCGCCGGTGGGGCGGTCGACTGGTCGGCGTTCTTCAGGGGCAGCAACGCCCGCAAGGTGGACCTGCCGACCTACGCGTTCCAGCGCGAGCGGTACTGGCTGGACACGGTGGACTACCTGGCCGAGTCCTGGATCGCCGACGAGATCGGCAACGTGAAGTCGGCCGGACTGGTGGTGTCCGAGCACCCGCTGCTGGGTGCGGTGATCGAGTCGCCCGACTCCGAACGGGTGGTGTTGACGGGGCGGCTCGGCGTCGACCGGCAGCCCTGGCTGGCGGATCACGAAGTGCACGGCACGGTGCTGCTGCCCGGCACGGCCTTCGTGGAACTCGCCGTCCGGGCCGGTGACCACGTCGGGTGCGGTGTGTTGGAGGAGATGACGCTGACCGCGCCGTTGGTGCTGCCGGCGAACGGCGGAGTCGCGTTGCAGGTCGTGGTGGACGCGCCGGACGGCGCCGGCCGGCGTGCCGTGTCGGTGTACTCGCGTCCCGAAGAGGCCGACGTGCCGTGGGTGCTGCACGCGGTGGGCGAGCTGGCCGAGGAGGACGTCACGCCGGCGTTCGACCTGGCGCAGTGGCCGCCGGCCGGCGCGCGGCTGGTCGACCTCGACGGCGCGTACGAGCAGCTGGCCGATCAGGGCTACGGCTACGGGCCGGTGTTCCGAGGGCTCAAGGCGGCCTGGAAGGTCGGGGACGACGTGTACGCCGAGGTCGCGTTGCCGGACGGCGCGGACGCCGCGCGGTTCGGCCTGCACCCGGCGCTGCTCGACTCGGCGCTGCACGCGCTCCGGATGGCGGCCGGTGACGGTGACGACAGCGGGACCGCGCCGCCCGCGATGCTGCCGTTCTCCTGGTCCGGGGTGTCGTTGTTCGCGGCCGGGGCGTCGCGGCTGCGGGTCCGGTTGGCCCCGGTGGGCGAGGGCGCGGTCGCGCTGCTGGTCGCGGACGGCACGGGTGCGCCGGTCGCCCGGGTCGGCACGCTGGCGATGCGTCCCGTGTCGGCCGAACAGCTCGCGGCCGGTGCGGGGACGTACGAGTCGCTGTTCCGGCTGGAGTGGGCTCCGGTCACGGCGTCGGGGCCGGTGGTCGCGGACGCCGTCGTGCTGGAGGCCGGCGCGGCGGGTGCGGACCCGGCGGGGGTGCGGGCCGAGGTGTCCCGCGTCCTGGCCGAGGTGCAGGACTGGCTGGCGCGGGGCGACGGCTCCTCGCTCGTCGTGGTGACGCGGGGTGCGGTGGCGTTCGGCGAGGTCACGGACCTCGCCGGCGCCGCGGTCTGGGGCCTGGTGCGGTCGGCCCAGTCGGAGAACCCGGGTCGGGTCGTCTTGGTGGACACCGACGCCGATCTCGACCTGCCGGCCGTCCTCGGGACCGGTGAGCCGCAGGTGGTCGTTCGTGACGGCGTCATGCACGCGGCCCGGTTGGCGCGGGTCTCCCGTGGGTCGGAGTCAGACGGCCAGGCGTTCTCGGGTCGGGTCCTGGTGACGGGCGCGACGGGTTCGCTCGGCAAGCTCGTCGCCCGGCACCTGGTCACCGCGCACGGCGTCACCGAGCTGCTGTTGACGAGTCGGCGCGGCCTGGACGCGCCGGGCGCGCACGACCTCGTGGCCGAGTTGGCGGAGGCCGGGGCCAAGGCGGAACTGGTGGCCTGCGACGTCGCCGACCGGGAGGCCTTGGCGGAGCTGGTGGCCGCCTACCCGGTGGACGGCGTGGTGCACGTCGCGGGCGTCCTCGACGACGGTGTGATCGCCTCGTTGACGCCCGAACGGGTGGACGGGGTGCTGCGCCCGAAGGTCGACGCCGCGTGGAACCTGCACGAGGTGGTCGGGGACGTGTCGGCGTTCGTGCTGTTCTCCTCGGCCGCGGGTGTCTTCGGCAACCCCGGTCAGGGCAGCTACGCGGCGGGCAACGCCTACCTGGACGCGTTGGCGGCCCACCGCCGGGCCAACGGCCGGGTGGCGCACTCGTTGGCGTGGGGCCTCTGGGCCGACGACTCCGGCATGACCGGTCAAGCCGACGTGCAGCGGATGCGGCGGTCGGGCGTGCACGCCCTGTCGACCGACGACGGCCTGGCGCTGTTCGACACCGCCGTGTCGCTCGACCTCCCGGCGCTGGTGCCGATCGGGTTGGACCTGTCCGGCGCCGGTGGGGACGACGTGCCGCCGCTGCTGCGCGGCCTGGTTCGTCGCCGTGCCCGCCGGGTGACCGGTGACGCGGCGGGGTCCGGGTGGCGGGACCGGCTGACAGGCCTGAACGACGACGGCGAGCGGCTCGCGGTGTTGGTGGAGCTGGTGCGGACGCAGGCCGCGGCGACCCTGGGCCACGCGGGTCCGGAGGCGATCGACCCGGAGCAGGCGTTCAACGACCTGGGCTTCGACTCGTTGTCGGCGGTCGAGTTCCGCAACGGCCTGAGCGCCGCGGCGGACCTGCGGCTCCCGGCGACGCTGGTGTTCGACTACCCCACGCCGCGGGCGCTGGCGGAGTTCCTGCGCGCCGAGCTGGCGCCCGAGGCCGCCGACGAGGCGCGGGCGCACGAGGAGCAGGTCCGGCGCATCCTGCAAGCCATCCCGCTCACCCGGCTGCGCGACGCGGGGCTGCTCGACAGCCTGCTCGAACTGGGCGGGGCGGGCGATCGGCAGGTCCAGGCCGGTCCGGGGGCGGCCGCAGACTCGATCGACGAGATGGACACGGAAAGCCTCATCAGCATGGCGTTCGAGGGCATCGACCTCGACGACGCGACTCAGGGAGCGTGAACGGGAATGACCGGCCCGAACGACAAACTCGTCGAAGCGCTCCGCGCGTCGTTGAAGGAGACCAAACTCCTGCGCGAGCAGAACCAGAAGCTCACCGCCACCCAGCGCGAACTGATCGCCATCGTCGGCATGAGCTGCCGCTACCCGGGCGGTGTCTCGTCGCCGGAGGACCTGTGGCGGCTCGTCGCGGACGGTGTGGACGCCGTGGGCGGGTTCCCGACGGATCGTGGTTGGGACGTCGAAGGCGTGTACGACCCGGAGCCCGGCGCGGTCGGCAAGACCTACGCCCGTGAGGGTGCGTTCCTGCACAACGCCGCCGACTTCGACCCCGCGTTCTTCGGGATCAGCCCGAACGAGGCGTTGGTGATGGATCCGCAGCAGCGGTTGTTGCTGGAGGCGTCGTGGGAGGCGGTCGAACGGGCGGGTATCGACCCGGTTTCCTTGCGTGGCAGCGATACCGGTGTGTTCGCGGGGATGATGTACCACGACTACCCGGCCAACAACAGCACGGGCGCGGTCGCCTCCGGCCGCGTCTCCTACACGCTCGGCCTGGAAGGGCCCGCGGTCACGGTGGACACGGCGTGCTCGTCGTCGCTGGTGGCGCTGCACTGGGCCGTCCAGGCGCTGCGTGCGGGGGAGTGCTCGCTGGCGCTCGTCGGCGGTGTCGCGGTCATGGCGACGCCGGAGACCTTCGTGGAGTTCAGCCGCCAGCGCGGACTGGCGAAGGACGGTCGGTGCAAGTCGTTCGCGGGCGCGGCGGACGGCACCGGCTGGGGCGAGGGCGTCGGCGTGGTGCTGGTGGAGCGGTTGTCGGACGCCCGCCGCAACGGCCACCGCGTGCTCGCCGTGGTCCGCGGGTCCGCGATCAACCAGGACGGCGCGTCCAACGGTCTCACCGCGCCCAACGGCCCGTCGCAGCGCCGCGTGATCCGGGCGGCCCTCGCCAACGCCCGCGTATCTGTGGATCAGGTCGACGTGGTGGAGGGTCACGGCACCGGCACGACGTTGGGCGACCCGATCGAGGCCCAGGCGTTGTTGGCCACCTACGGCCAGGACCGGGCCGAGGACGCGCCGTTGTGGTTGGGGTCGATCAAGTCGAACATCGGCCACACCCAGGCCGCCGCCGGCGTGGCCGCCATCATCAAGATGGTCCACGCGATCCAGCACGGTGTGATGCCGAAGACGCTGCACGTGGACGAGCCTTCCCCGCACGTGGACTGGGCGGCGGGCAACGTGAAGCTGCTGACCGAGGCCCGGGAGTGGCCGTCGAACGGGCACCCGCGTCGGGCCGGCATCTCGTCGTTCGGGATCAGCGGCACGAACGCCCACGTGATCATCGAGCAGGCGCCCGAGGAGGAGGCCGAGCAGGCGACGGCGGAGCTGCCGGTCGTGCCGTTGCTGGTGTCCGGGCACGACGCCGAGGGTGTGGCCGCGCAGGCGCGCAAGCTGCACGACTGGTTGCTGGACCACCCGTCCGTGCGGCCGACCGACGTGGCCTTCTCGCTGGTGACCACGCGTGCGGCGTTGTCGCACCGGTCGGTGGTGGCCGGTCGGGACCGCGACGAGCTGGTGCGTGCGCTGGCCGGGCTGGTGCCGGCGTTCACCCGTTCCACGGGCTCGACGGCGTTCTTGTTCACGGGGCAGGGTTCGCAGCGGCTCGGCATGGGTCGTGAGCTGTCGGCGGCGTTCCCGGTGTTCGCGGGTGCGTTCACCGAGGTGCTCGCGGGCTTCGACCCCGTGCTGCGGGACGTGATGTGGGGTGAGGACACCGAGCGGTTGGACCGCACGGAGTTCACGCAGCCTGCGCTGTTCGCGTTCGAGGTGGCGCTCTACCGGCTGTTGGAGTCGTGGGGTGTTCGGCCGGATCGGCTGGCGGGGCACTCGATCGGTGAGATCGCCGCCGCCCATGTCGCCGGGGTGTTGTCCCTGACGGACGCCTGCCGGTTGGTGTCGGCGCGGGCGAGTCTGATGCAGGCGTTGCCCGAGGGCGGCGCGATGGTGGCGATCAAGGCTGCCGAGGCCGAGGTGGTGCCCTTGTTGACCGGCGGTGTGGGCATCGCGGCGGTGAACGGCGCGGACTCGGTCGTGGTTTCCGGGGTCGAGGCCGAGGTGCTGGCGGTGGCCGCGAAGTTCGAGCGGTCGAAGCGGTTGTCGGTGTCGCACGCGTTCCACTCCGTGCTCATGGACCCGATGCTGGACGACTTCCGCGCGGTGGTGCGGGAGTTGAGCTTCCAGGCGCCGGAGATCCCGATCGTCACGTCGGGTGAGGTGACGGACCCGGAGTACTGGGTGCGGCACGTCCGGGACGCGGTGCGGTTCCACGACGCCGTGACGCGGTTGCGGGAGGAAGGCGTCGGCCGGTTCGTGGAGGTCGGCCCCGACGGCGTGCTGAGCGCGCTGGTCGAGGGCGCGATCGCGTTGCAGCGCAGGGGACGTGACGAGGCGGTCACGCTGGTCACCGGCCTCGGGCAGCTGCACGGCACCGGCGGCGCGGTCGACTGGCAGGCGTTCTTCGCCGGCCGCGGCACGCGGGTCGACCTGCCGACCTACGCGTTCCAGCGCGAGCGGTACTGGCTGGACACGATGGACTACCTGGCCGAGTCGTGGATGGCCGACGAGATCGGCAACGTGCGGTCCGCGGGGCTCGCGAAGGTCGAGCACCCGTTGTTGGGCGCGGTGGTCGAGTCGCCCGACTCGGAACGAGTGGTGTTGACCGGGCGGCTCGGCACCGACCGGCAGCCGTGGCTGGCCGACCACGACGTGCTCGGCAGCGTCCTGCTGCCCGGCACGGGCTTCGTCGAACTGGCGGTGCGCGCCGGTGACCAGGTCGGCTGCACCACGTTGGAGGAGCTGACCCTGACCGCACCCCTGGTGCTGCCGCCGGGCAAGGCGGCCGTGGTGGAGGTCGTGGTCGACGCGCCCGACGGGAACGGTCGGCGGCCGGTGTCGGTGTACTCGCGGGAGGAGGGCTCCGCCGCGCCGTGGACGCTGCACGCCCAGGGCGCGTTGTCCGAACGTGCGGTCGTGCCCTCCTTCGACCTGGCGCAGTGGCCGCCGGCCGGCGCGCAGCCGGTCGACCTCGACGGCGCGTACGAGCACCTGGCCGACCAGGGCTACGGCTACGGGCCGGTGTTCCAGGGGCTCAAGGCGGCCTGGCGGCACGGCGAGGACGTGTACGCCGAGGTCGAGCTGCCCGCGCAGAACGCCGACGCCGCGCGGTTCGGGCTGCACCCGGCGCTGCTCGACGCGTCCCTGCACGCGATCCTGGTGCACGACGACGGCAACCGCGACGGCCGGACGGTGCTGCCGTTCGTGTGGAGCGGGGTCACGCTGCACGCCGCCGCCGCGCACGCGGTCCGGGTGCGGATCACCCCGTCCGGACGGGACAGCATCGCGCTGGCCGTCGCGGACCAGACCGGCCTGCCGGTCATGTCGGTCGAGGCGCTGGTGTCCCGACCGGTGTCGGCCGCGCAGCTCGACGTGCGGCCCGACCACCGCGACGCGCTGCTGCACATCGGGTGGCAGCAGGTCCCGGTCGCCTCGGCCGAGGAGTCCGACGACGTGCTGTTCGCCGTGACCACCCCGGACGGCGCCGTCACCGACCGGGTCCGTGCCGTCACGGCCGCCGTGCTCGACCGGCTCGACGCCGAGCACGCGGGCACGCTGGTCGTGGTGACCACCCACGCCGTGGCGGTGGGCCCGGACGACGTGGTCGACCTCGCGCAGGCCCCGGTGTGGGGTCTGGTGCGGGCCGCGCAGGCGGAGAACCCCGGCCGGTTCGTGCTGGTGGACACCGACGGGTTCGACGAGTCGCTGGTCCGGGCGGCGGTGGCGACCGGTGAGCCGGAGATCGCGCTGCGCGCCGGGCAGGCGCACGTGCCCAGGCTGGCCAGGACGTCCGCGACCGGCGACCGGCCGCGGTGGCGCGAGGGCGGCACGGTGCTGGTCACGGGTGGCACCGGTGGACTGGGTGGCCTGGTGGCCCGGCACCTGGTGGTCGAGCACGGCGTGCGGCACTTGGTGTTGACGAGTCGCCGTGGCCTGGCAGCGCCGGGTGCGACCGAGCTGCGCGAAGAGCTGACCGCGCTCGGTGCGGAGGTGACGATCGCGGCGTGCGACATGGGTGATCGTGCCGCGGTGGCGGCGTTGCTGGCCGACATCCCGGCCGAGCACCCGTTGACCGGTGTCGTGCACGCCGCCGGCGTCGCGCGCAACGGCGTGGTCGGCGCGGTCACCCCGGAGCAGGTCGAGGACGTGTTCCGCCCCAAGGTGGACGCCGCCTGGCACCTGCACGAGCTGACCGCGGAGGTGGACCTGGCCGCGTTCGTGCTGTTCTCCTCGGCGGGCGGCCTGGTGCTGGCCGCCGGGCAGGCGACGTACGCGGCGGCGAACGTGTTCCTCGACGCCCTCGCGCACCACCGCCACGCCGAAGGGCTGCCCGCGACGTCCCTGGCCTACGGGCTGTGGGGCGTGGACGCGGGCCTCGGCGCGCTGCTCGGCGAGGTCGACCTGGACCGGGTGCGCCGCCAAGGGCTCCCGCCGCTGACGCTCGACGAAGGCCTCGGCCTGTTCGACGCCGCGCTGGAGACGGGCCGACCGGTGCTCGTGCCGCTGCGGGTCGACGCGGCCACGGCACGCACCCGCATCGGCGACGTGCCCGCGTTGCTGCGCGGACTCGTGCGCGCTCCCGCGCGTCAAGCGGCCCGGCGGGGTTCGAGCGAGCTGGTCAGGCAACTGGACGGCCTCGACGACGCCCGGCGCCTCGACGCGCTGCTCGACCTGGTGCGCGGCCACGTCGCCGCCGTCCTCGGGCACGCCTCCGCCGACGCGATCGAGCCCGACCGGGCGTTCCAGGAGCTGGGCTTCGACTCGCTGTCGGCGGTCGAGCTGCGCAACGCCCTCAACACCGTGACCGGCCTCGACCTCCCGGCGACCCTGGTGTTCGACCAGCCGTCCGCGCGGGCGGTGGCGCTCCACATCGAGGAGACGCTGGCCGGCGCCGCCGCCGCGACCGCCGCGGTCGTCACCAGGGTGGCGGTCGACGAACCGATCGCCATCGTCGCGATGGGCTGCCGCTACCCCGGCGGCGTCACCACGCCGGAAGACCTGTGGCGGGTCGTGCTGGACGGCGTCGACACGGTGACCGGGTTCCCGGACAACCGCGGCTGGGACGAGGTCTACGACCCCGAACCCGGCAAGCGCGGCAAGAGCTACACCCGCGAGGGCTGCTTCCTGCACGACGCGACCATGTTCGACCCCGGGTTCTTCGGGATCAGCCCGAACGAGGCCGTCGCCATGGACCCGCAGCAGCGGCTGCTGCTGGAGATCGCCTGGGAGGCCCTGGAACGCGCCGGGATCGACCCGGTCTCGCTGCGCGGCAGCGCCACCGGCGTGTTCGCGGGCCTGATGTACCACGACTACGGGCAGGGCTCGGACCGCGCGCACTCCAGCGGTGGCAGCCTCGTGTCCGGCCGCGTCTCCTACACCCTCGGGTTGGAGGGACCCGCGGTCACCGTCGACACCGCGTGCTCGTCGTCGCTGGTCGCCCTGCACCTGGCGATCCAGGCGCTGCGCTCCGGCGAGTGCTCGCTGGCGCTCGCCGGTGGCGTGACGGTGATGTCCACGCCGGACATGTTCGTCGACTTCAGCCGCCAGCGCGGGCTCTCCGCCGACGGCCGGTGCAAGTCGTACGCGGGCGCGGCGGACGGCACCGGCTGGGGCGAGGGCGCCGGTCTGCTGCTGGTCGAACGGCTGTCGGACGCGCGCCGCAACGGGCACCCGGTGCTCGCCGTCGTGCGCGGGACCGCGCTCAACCAGGACGGCGCGTCGAACGGCTTCTCCGCGCCGAACGGGCCGTCCCAGCAGCGGCTCATCCGGCAGGCCCTCGGCGTCGCCGGACTGTCCACTTCGGACGTGGACGTGGTCGAGGGCCACGGCACCGGCACGACGTTGGGCGACCCGATCGAGGCGCAGGCGCTGCTGGCCACCTACGGCCAGGACCGGACCGACGACGCCCCGCTGTGGTTGGGGTCGATCAAGTCGAACATCGGCCACACGCAGGCCGCCTCCGGCGTGGCCGGGGTGATCAAGATGGTGGAGGCCGTCCGGCGCGGTGTGATGCCGAAGACCCTGCACGTGGACGAGCCGTCGCCGCACGTGGACTGGGCGGCGGGCGGCGTGCGGCTGCTCACCGAGGCGCGCGAGTGGCCCGCGGTGGACCGGCCGCGGCGGGCGGCGGTCTCGTCGTTCGGCATCAGCGGCACCAACGCGCACGTGATCATCGAGCAGGCCGACCCGGTGCAACCCCGGCCCGAGACGCCGACCGTGACCGGTTCGGTCGTGCCGTGGCTGCTGTCCGCCCGGACGGCGGAAGGTCTCCTCGCGCAGGCCGCGTCGTTGCGGTCGCACCTGGTGGACCGGCCGGACCTGCGCGGTGTCGACGTCGGCTTCTCGCTGGCCACGGGCCGTTCCCGGTTCGAGCACCGGGCCGTGCTGGTCGGCGAGCACCGGGGCGAGCTGATGCGGGAGCTGACCGCGCTGGCCGAGGGCCGGGGCGCGTCCGGCGTGGCGCGGTCGACCGGCTCGACCGCGTTCCTGTTCACCGGTCAGGGCTCGCAGCGGGTCGGCATGGGCCGTGAGCTGTACGGGGAGTTCCCGGTGTTCGCGCGGGCGTTGGAGGAGGCGGCGGCCGGGTTCGCGCCGGAGCTGCTGCACGTGATGTGGGGCTGGGACGAGAAGGCGGTCAACCGCACGGAGTTCACGCAGCCCGCGCTGTTCGTGTTCGAGGTGGCGCTCTACCGCTTGGTGGAGTCGTGGGGCGTGCGGCCGGATCGGGTGGCGGGTCACTCGATCGGCGAGATCGCGGCGGCCCACGTGGCCGGGGTGCTCTCCTTGGACGACGCGTGCCGGTTGGTGTCGGCCCGGGCGAGCCTGATGCAGGCGTTGCCCGAAGGCGGGGCGATGGTGGCGGTCAAGGCCACCGAGGCCGAGGTGCTGCCGCTGTTGACCGAGGGTGTGAGCATCGCGGCGGTCAACGGGCCGGATTCGGTGGTGGTTTCCGGGGTCGAGGCCGAGGTGCTGGCGGTGGCCGCGAAGTTCGAGCGGTCGAAGCGGCTGGCGGTGTCGCACGCGTTCCACTCGGTGTTGATGGACCCGATGCTGGACGACTTCCGCGCGGTGGTGCGGGAGTTGAGCTTCCGTGAGCCGACGATCCCGGTCGTCGCGGTCGGCGACGTGACGGATCCGGAGTACTGGGTGCGGCACGTCCGCGACGCCGTCCGGTTCCACGACGTCGTGGTGCGGCTGCGTGAGCAGGGTGTCGTGCGCTTCGTGGAGGTCGGCCCGGACGGGGTGCTCAGCGCCCTGGTCGAGGACGGCATCCCGTTGCAGCGCAAGGGCCGTGACGAGGCCGTCACGCTGGTGACCGGCATCGGTCGGCTGCACACCGCCGGCGGGACCGTGGACTGGCGGGCCTTCTTCGCGGGCCGCGCCGCCCGGCGGGTCGACCTGCCGACCTACCCCTTCCAGCGCCAGGAGTACTGGCCGGACGAGCAGCTGCTGCTCACCCCGGACATCGCGGCCACCGGCCTGGCGACGGTCGAACACCCCCTGCTGGGTGCGGCGGTGCCGCTGGCCGACTCCGGCGAGCTGCTCCTCACCGGACGCCTCGCCGCCCACGCGCAGCGCTGGCTGGCCGACCACCGCGTGTTCGACAACGTCCTGGTCCCCGGCGCCGCGCTGGTCGAGCTGGCGGTCCAGGCCGGTGACCGGGTCGGCTGCGACGTGCTGGCGGAGCTGACCCTCGGCGCACCGCTCGTGCCCGCCGAGAAGGGCTCGCAGGTGCAGGTGCGCGTCGGCGCGGCCGACGACGGCGGGCGACGTCGGATCACCATCCACTCCCGCCCCCAGGACGCGGAGCCGGACGAGCCGTGGACGGCGCACGCCGACGGCGTGCTCGCCGCCGGGACCGGGGCGCCCGGCGCCCGGCTGGACGAGTGGCCACCGCCCGGCGCCGAGCCCGTCGACCTCGACGGCGCGTACGAGTTCCTCCAGGACCGCGGTTACGGGTACGGCCCGGCGTTCCAGGGCCTGCGGGCCGCGTGGCGGCGCGGTGACGACGTCTACGCCGAGGTCTCCCTCCCGGAGCAGAGCCGCGCCGAAGCCGCCCGGTACGGGCTGCACCCCGCGCTGCTCGACGCCGCGATGCACGCGTTGAACTTCGCCGGCGACGATGACGCCGACGGCACGCGCACGATGCTGCCGTTCTCCTGGTCCGGCGTGACCCTGCACGCCACCGGCGGCACCGCGCTGCGGGTCCGGCTGAGCCGGTCGAGCGAGACGGCGTTCGCGCTCACCCTGGCCGACGCCGCCGGCGCGCCCGTCGCCACCGTCGCGGCGCTGAACCTGCGCCCGGTGTCGGTCGAGCAGCTGACGGCGGGCCGGCGCGACGCGTCGGTGCTGCGCGTCGACTGGAACCAACTCGCCACGCCGGAGGACCGGGTGGAGCTGGTGCCGCTCGCCGAGGTCGCCGACGGCCGCCCGGCGCCGGCGCACGTCCGGCTGCGCGTCGAACCGGTCGGTGACGACGTGCCGACGCGCGTGCGGTCCGCCACGACCGCCGTGCTCGCCGCCGTGCGGACCTGCCTGGAGGACGAGCGCTTCACCGGCACGACCCTCGTGGTGGTGACCCGGCACGCGGTCGACACCGGTGACGGCGTGGTGGACGTCGCGCAGGCCCCGGTGTGGGGTCTGGTGCGGGCCGCGCAGGCCGAGAACCCGGGCCGGTTCGTGCTGGTGGACACCGACGACCGGGCCGTGTCCGCGGGCGCGGTCGACGCCGCCGCGGCCGCCGGTGAACCGGAGATCGCGGTGCGGGGCGGCCGGTTGAGCGTGCCGAGGCTGGTCCGGCACACCGACGTCGGTGACTCGCCGCGGTGGCGCGAGGGCGGCACGGTGCTGGTCACGGGTGGCACCGGCGGTCTGGGTGGTCTGGTGGCCCGGCACCTGGTGGTCGAGCACGGCGTGCGGCACTTGGTGTTGACGAGTCGGCGTGGTGTCGAAGCGCCGGGTGCGACCGGGTTGCGTGACGAGCTGACGGCGTTGGGCGCGGCGGTGACGATCGCGGCGTGCGACGTCGGCGACCGTGCCGCGGTGGCGGCGTTGGTGGCGGGCATCCCGGCCGAGCACCCGTTGACCGGTGTCGTGCACGCCGCCGGCGTCGCGGACAACGGCCTCGTCGGCACCATCACGCCCGAGCGGATCGACCCCGTGCTGCGGGCCAAGGCGGACGCCGCCTGGCACCTGCACGAGCTGACCGCGGAGGTCGACCTGGCCGCGTTCGTGCTGTTCTCCTCCGCGGGCGGGCACGTCCTCGCGTCGGGCCAGGCGCCCTACGCGGCGGCGAACGTGTTCCTCGACGCCCTCGCCGCGCACCGGGCGGCCTCCGGGCTGGCCGCGACGTCGATGGCGTTCGGCCTGTGGGCGGTCGACACCGGTCTGAGCGCCTACCTGACCGAAGCCGACCTGCACCGCCTGCGCCGCCAGGGCCTGCCCGCGCTGACCGAGGCCGAGGCGTTCGCCTCGTTCGACGCGGCGCTGGCGGCGGGCGTGCCGGCGCTCGTGCCGCTGAAGGTGGACGTCCAGGCGCTGCGGTCCCGCACTGACGAGATCCCGGTGCTGCTGCGCGGTTTCGCACCGGCACGCCGGCGTGGCGCGGCGGAGGCGGCGGAAGCGGGCGCGCTGCGGCAGCGGCTCGCCGGGCTGGACGAGGCCGAGCAGGAAGTCGTGCTGCGCGACCTCGTGCTCGGGTACTGCGCGATGCTGCTCGGCCACACCGACCCGGCCGCCGTCGACCCGGAGCGCGACTTCCTGGAGTCCGGGTTCGACTCGCTCACCGCGATGGAGCTGCGCAACCAGCTCAACGCGGCCACCGGGCTGAGCCTGCCGCCCATGGTGGTGTTCGACAACAAGAACCCGGCGGAGCTGGCCAGGTGGGTGCGCTCCGAGCTGTCCGTCGGCACCACGGCGGCGCCGGTCGCCGCCACGGCGGACGACTCGCTCAGCGCCCTGTTCCGCGCCGGGCTGGAGGAGGGGCGGGTCGGCGAGGCCTACGACCTGCTCCGCGCCGTGGTCGCGCTGCGGCCGAAGTTCACCTCGGCGGCCGACCCGGCGGACGTCCCGTCGCCGGTCACCATGCGCGAAGGGCCGGCCGGCGCGCCGCGCCTGATCTGCCTGAGCACGCCGATGGTCACCGGCGGCCTGCACCAGCACTCGCGGGTGGTCGGTAACCTCAGCACGCCGCGGCGCGTCGTGGGCATCCCCACGCCGGGCTTCGTCGCGGGGGAGGGCCTGCCCGCCTCCGTGGACGCCGCCGTCGAGGTGCTCGCCGCCGCCGTGCTCAAGGCCGCCGAGGGCGAGCCGTTCGTGCTCTTCGGCTACTCGTCCGGCGGATCGCTGGCCTACTCGGTCGCCGGGCACCTGGAGCGGACCGGGGCGGCGCGGCCCGCGGGCGTGGTCATGCTCGACTCGTTCAAGATCCTCGACGAGGGCTCCGGCGCGGCCATGCCGATCCGCGAGCTGACGCTGGGCCTGTACGAGAAGGAGTCCCTGTTCGGCCGGTTCGACAACGCCCGGCTGTCCGCGATGGCCTGCTGGTTCGACCTCGTGCCCAACCTGCGGATGGACCCGGTCGAGGCGCCCGTGCTGTTCATCCGGTGCACCGAGAGCTTCCTGGACCTGCCCGAGGGCCAGCAGGACTGGCTCGCCGAGCCGCTGGAGCCCACGCACGCCGTGCGGTCCGTGGCGGCCAACCACTTCACCGTCATCGAGGAGCGCTCCGCCGACACCGCGAAGCTCGTCGACGGCTGGCTCGACTCGATGGAGAGGGACGACCGATGAGGATCAAGCCGACGTCGAAGGGCCTGGCGCCGTTCGGGGAGCACCACACCTGGTACCGGGTGACCGGAGACCTGCGCTCCGGTCGCCCGCCGCTGGTGGTCGTCCACGGCGGGCCGGGCAGCACGCACGACTACCTCCAGAACCTGGCCGTCCTCGCCGAGCACGGCCACCCCGTCGTGCACTACGACCAGCTCGGCAACGGCGGCTCCACGCACCTGCCCGACCGGGGTCCGGACTTCTGGACCGTGGAGCTGTTCCTGGCCGAGCTGGACAACCTCCTGGAGCACCTGGGCATCGCCGACGGGTACGTGCTCTACGGGCACTCCTGGGGCGGGATGCTCGCCACCAAGCACGCCGCCGCGCGGCCCGCCGGGCTGCGCGGCCTGGTGGTGGCCAACTCGCCCGCGTCCTACCCGTTGTGGTTGCGGGAGATGGAGGTGCTGCGCGCCCGGCTGCCGTTCGGCGTCAACGACACCCTGCTGCGGCACGAGGCCGCGGGCACCACCGACAGCGAGGAGTACGCCAAGGCGATCATGCCGTTCTACACCGAGCACGTGTGCCGGCTCGACCCGTGGCCGCGCGACTACCTGGCCTCGTTCTACGAGATCGTCAACGACCCGACCGTCTACCACGCCATGAACGGGCCGAGCGAGTTCCACGTCATCGGCACCCTCAAGGACTGGTCGGTGATCGACTGCTGCCCGCTGGTGGACGTGCCGACGCTCGTCGTCTCAGGCCGGCACGACGAGGCGACGCCCGTGACCGTGCAGCCCTACGCCGACCTTGTGCCCGACGTGCGGTGGGAGCTGTTCGAGGAGTCCAGCCACCTGCCCAACCTGGAGGAGCCGGAGCGCTTCACGCAGGTCCTGCGGGACTACCTGGACGGCCTGGCGGCCCGGTAGGGGGAGCTAGGGGTGTGCCGGGCACGGGACCGCGCCACACACTCGCAGGGAAACCGCGGCGCGTTCTACGTGAATGGACAAAGGTACATGGACACCGCCATCACCTTCCCCGGAATGGGGCCCAACCGATTCCACGACCTCGCCAAGTTCCTGCTCGTCGACCCGTCGACCCGGGCCATGCTCGCGACCGCGGACGACGTGCTCGGCTATTCGCTGTTCGACCGCTGCCTGGCCGATGACGACGACTACTCGGAATACGCTCAGGTCGCGTTCCTGATCGCGTGCCTCGGCATGGCCAAGTGGGCGGAGGAGGAGTTCGGCGCACGCCCCGAGGTGTGCGTCGGGCTCAGCTTCGGCGGCAAGACGGCCGCGGTCTACTCGGGCGCGCTGGACTTCGCCGACGCGGTCGGCCTGACGGTGGCGATGGCCAGGGCCGAGCAGGAGTACTTCGCCCACGAGCACCGCGACGTGGTCACCCACTCGTTCACCAGGGTGCCCGCGGACGTGCTGGCCGGGATCCTCGGCGAGCTGGACCGGCGGGGCGAGTGGTACGAGATCTCCTGCTACGTCGACGAGGACTTCCACATGGTGTCCCTGCGCGACCACGCCCTGGAGGACTTCCAGCGCAGGCTCCGCGCGGTGGGCGGCATGTCGTTCTACACGATGCGCCCGCCGCTGCACTGCGCCGCGTTCGCGCCGCTGCGCGACCGGGTCGAGCGCGACGTGCTCGCCGGGATCGACTTCGCCGACCCGCGCGTGCTGGTGGTGGCCGACCAGGACGGTCGCGTGCTCACCACGGCGGAGGGGGTGCGGACGATGCTGCTGGACGGGATCGTGCGCCCGGTGCGCTGGCCGGCCGCGATCGCGACCCTGCAAGGGCTCGGGGTGCGCACGCTGCACGTCGCCGGGCCGGACGCGGTCTTCGGCCGGGTCCGCGCGGCGCGGTCGGCCTTCGAGGTCGTGCCCGCCAACCTGGACCGCGTGCTGCGGCCACGCACCCGCGGCATGGCCGCCGCGAGCGCGTAGCCGTCGCTGCCCGGTCCGCCGGTCAGGCGGGCTCCAGCATGGACGACAGCGCCGCCCACAGCGTGCCCGGCGTGGCGAACGTGCTCAGGTTCAGCGACTCGTCCAGGAACCGCACGCCGTACTCCTGCTCCACCGCGGACAGCAGGTCCACCGTGGCCATCGAGTCCAGGCCCAGGTCGCGCAGCACCGCGTCCGCCGACAACTCCTCGTCCGGCGGGAGGAAGGGCAGTTGCGCCCGCAGCAGCTCCTCGAACCGTTCGTCCCACATAACCCCTCCGACTGTCGTTGGTCCGCTGGACCGAAACGAAAACCGATCCGCGGTGCCCTCACAACCCCTGGCGCCCCCTAGTCACCGGAGCCACGATGACCGACACGACACCCGCGCTGCACGCCCGTTTCCTGCGCGGGCTCGGGGTTTCGCCGCACCGTGACGCGGTGCGCGTGGGCGCGGACGCGATCACCTACGAGGCCGCGCACGACCGCGCGTCGCGGTGGGCGGGCGCGCTGCTGGCCGGAGTGGACGAACGGCCGCGCGCGATCGGCGTGCTGGCGGGCAAGAGCATCGAGGCCTACGTCGGCGTGCTCGCCGCGCTCTACACCGGCGCCGCGGTCGTGCCGCTGCACCTGGCGTTCCCGCCGGCGCGCACCGCGCGGATGATCGAGCTGGCCGGGGTGTCGGCGCTGATCGTCGACGAGGAGGGCGCGGGCGTGCTCGCCCGGATGCCGGAGGTCGACGTCCCGGTGCTCGCCCCGGCGGGCGGCGACGTCCCCGCCGGCCGGGCCGTGCCGGTCCACGCCGCCACCGCGCTCGGCGAGCCGCGGTCGGTCGACGCGACCGACACCGCCTACCTGTTGTTCACCTCCGGGTCGACGGGCACGCCGAAGGGCGTGTCGATCACCCACGGCAACACCCGGCACTACTTCGACCTCGTCACCCGCCGGTACGAGGCCGGGCCGGACGACGTGTTCTCGCAGACGTTCGACCTGAACTTCGACTGCGCGATGTTCGACCTGTTCTGCGCGTGGGACGCGGGCGCGACGGTGCAGGCCGTGCCCGCCGCCGCCTACCGCAGACTGCCGGAGTTCCTGGCCGAGCGCGACGTCACGGTGTGGTTCTCCACGCCCAGCGCGATCCCGCTCGTGCGCCGCACCGGCGGCCTCGGACCCGGCGCGCTGCCGGGGCTGCGGCTGAGCCTGTTCGCGGGCGAGGCGCTCAAGGCCGCCGACGCCGCCGACTGGCAGGCCGCGGCGCCCGGCTCGGCGCTGGAGAACATCTACGGCCCCACCGAGCTGACCGTCACCGTCACCGGGCACCGCTGGCGCCCCGACACGTCGCCTTCGTTGTGCGTCAACGGACTCGTGCCCATCGGCGCCGTCCACGAGGGACACGACCACGTGCTGCTCGGCGCGGACGGCGAGCCGGTCGCCGACGAGGGCGAGCTGTGCGTCACCGGGCCTCAGCTCACCGCGGGCTACCTCGACCCGGCCGACGAGCCGGGCCGCTTCGTCCGCCGTGACGGCCGCACCTGGTACCACACCGGGGACCGCGTGCGCCGGCTCGACAACGGCGAGCTGATCTACCTCGGCCGGCTCGACAGCCAGGTGCAGGTGCAGGGCTGGCGGGTCGAGCCCGCCGAGGTCGAGCACGCGCTGCGGTCGTGCCCCGGCGTGCAGGACGCGGTGGTCGTCGCGGTCACCGCGGACGAGCTGACCGAACTGGCGGTCTACTACACCGGCGAGCCGACGCCGCCCGCCGCGCTGGCCGCCGCGCTGCGCTCCGCGCTGCCCTCCGGAATGGTGCCGAAACGCTACCGGCACGTCGAGGAATTCCCGCTCAACTCCAACCGCAAGGTGGACCGTTCCCGACTCGCGGCGGCCGCCGCGGCCGAGTACGCCCCTAGGGGTGAGAAAAGCTCCGTAGGGGTGTGACCGGCGCCGGCCGCCGGTTACGTTCGAGCCCATCGAATTCTGCTCAGGCCCCGCTTTCCGAATGGGAGACGCGGATTTTGGACGCCCGAATTGACCCGATCGAACGCGCCGCGTCGATCCACGGCCTGCTCGACGACGCCGCGGCCGAGACGCCCGACGCGTCCGCCGTCCGCGACCCGGTCGGCACGCTGACCTACCGCCGGCTGCACGCGCTGAGCCACGCCTTCGCCCGGTGGCTGCACGACCAGGGGCTGCGCCGCGGCGACCGCCTCGTCGTGCAGCTGCCGACCCGCCGGGAACAGGTCGCGATGTTCTTCGGCGCGTCCCGCAACGGCGTGGTCTTCGTGCCGCTCAACCCCGCGATGAAGCAGTACCACCTGCGTTCCGTGCTCGCCGACGCCGAGCCCGTCGCGGTGATCGGCGCGGGCGAGCAGACGGGGCGGCTGCGGGAGATCACCGACCTGCCGGTGCACGACCTGGCCGACGTGTGGCCCGAGGTCGAGGCGGCGGCCGACCAGGACGTCCGGGTGGACGTCGAGGTCGCGCCCGACGACATCGCCGTGCTCATCTACACCTCCGGCAGCACGGCCGCGCCCAAGGCCGTGATCGGCCCGCACGCGCAGGTGGTGTTCGCGTCCCGCGCCCTCCAGCAGGTGCTCGGCTACCGCGCCGACGACGTGGTGTTCTGCCGCTTCCCGCTGTCGTGGGACTACGGCCTCTACAAGGTCCTGCTGACGACGCTGGGCCGCAGCGAGATCGTGCTGGCGGGCGAGGAGTCCGACCTGTTGCTGCTGCGGCGGATGCGCGAGGTCGGCGCGACCGTGGTGCCCATCGTGCCGTCGCTCGCGACGATGATCACCACGTTGGCGCAGCGCGACGTCGAGCCGCCACCGCCGGTCCGGCTGATCACCAACACCGGCGCCGCGCTGTCCGCGCCGACGATCGGCGCGCTGCGGTCGGCGTTCCCCGGTGTCCGGGTGGTGCGCCAGTTCGGCCAGACCGAGTGCAAGCGCGTGTCGATCATGCCGCCCGAGGAGGACGACCAGCGGCCCCAGTCGGTCGGCCTGCCGCTGCCCGGCACCACCGTGTCGATCCTCGGCCCCGACGGCGAACCCGTGCCGCAGGGCGAGGTCGGCGAGATCGTGGTGTCCGGCCCGCACGTCATGCCCGGCTACTGGCGCATGCCCGAGCTGACCGACCGGACGTTCCGGCCGGTCGGCGACACCGGGCAGCGGCGGCTGCACACCGGCGACTACGGCCGCGTCGACGAGGACGGCTACCTGTACTTCGAGGGCCGCCGCGACGACATGTTCAAGCGCAAGGGCATCCGCATGAGCACGGTCGAGATCGAGGCCGCCGCGATGGACGTGCCCGGCGTGCGGACGGCCGCCGCGGTACCGCCGTCGGGCGACCGCGACCTCGCGCTGTTCGTCGAGGGCGACGTCGACCCGCACGTGGTGCTGAAGGAACTGGCCCAGCGCCTCGAACCGGCGAAGGTGCCCGCGATCTGCCGGGTCGTGGACGACCTGCCGCTGACCATGCACGGCAAGAACGCGCGCGCCGCGCTCGCCGACCTCCTCGACCGGAGCAGATGATGACCGACGACGTCGGGCTTGCCGCCGAGTTCGGCACGCCGCTGTACGTGTACCGGCTGGACGACGTGGCCGAGGCGAGGAAGCAGCTGTTCGACGCGCTGCCCGACGACGTCGAGCTGTTCTACGCGCTCAAGGCCAACCCGCACCCCGACCTGGTGCGGGCGCTGCGCGAGGGGGAGGGCCGGACCTGCCGGGCGGAGATCAGCTCCACCGGCGAGCTGGCCGCCGCGCTCGCCGCCGGGTTCCGCGGCGAGGACTGCCTCTACACCGGTCCGGGCAAGACCCGCGGCGAGCTGGACGAGGCGATCGCGCAGGGCGTGCGGTTGTTCTCCACCGACTCGGTGACCGACGTGCGGCACGTCGGCGAGGCCGCCCGCGCCCAGGACGTCGAGGTGGACTGCCTGCTGCGCGTCAACAGCGCCGCGGCCAGCGCCACCACCAGCATCCGGATGACCGGCACGCCGTCGCAGTTCGGCTTCGACAGCGAGGTGCTGGCCGACGCGCTGCCGCTGCTGCGGGAGGTGGCGGGCGTGCGGATCGCGGGCTTCCACTTCTTCCCGCTCAGCAACGCCACCGACGAGGACAACCTGATCGGCGAGTTCGAGCACACGATCGCGCTCGCCGCCCGGCTGTCGGCGGAGCTCGACCTGCCGTTGCGCTACCTCGACATCGGCGGCGGCTTCACCGTGCCATACGGCGCGCCGGGGGAGCGGCCCGAGTACCCGAAGCTGCGCGCCGCGCTCGAACGGGCGCTCGACCTGCACCTGCCCCAGTGGCGCGCCGGTGCTCCCCGCGTGGCCTGCGAGTCGGGGCGCTACCTGGTCGGTGGCAGCGGCACGCTGGTCGCGGGCGTCACCAACGTCAAGGTCAGCCGCGGGCGCAAGTTCGTGATCACCGACGCGGGCATCAACACGTTCGGCGGCATGTCCGGCCTCGGCCGGCTGCTGCCGGTCCAGGTGCAGACCGCGGAGGGCGACGGGCCGGTGGAGAAGGCGAGCCTCGTCGGTCCGCTGTGCACGCCGGGGGACGTCCTCGGTCGGCAGATCGACCTGCCGCCGGTGGAGTCCGGTGACGTCGTGTGCGTGCCCAACACCGGGGCGTACGGGCCGACGGCGAGCCTGCTGATGTTCCTCGGCAGGCCCGCGCCGACCGAGGTCGTGGTGCGGGGTGACGAGGTCGTCTCGGTGTCCAGCATCGAGCACCGCCGGGTGTACCGGTGACGACTCCGGACCACCTCCCGACCGCGCCGACGGTCGTGGTGAGCGGTGTCGCGTCCGACTCGCACACGTGGAACCTGGTGTTCCTCCAGCTGCTCGTGGAGGAGCTGGGCTACCCGGTGGTGAACCTCGGGCCGTGCGTGCCGGACGAGGTGCTGGTGGAGCGGTGCCGCCGCATCCGGCCCGGCCTGGTGGTGATCGGCACGGTCAACGGGCACGGCGGCCAGGACGCCCTGCGGGTGATCGAACGGCTGCGCGGCGTTCCCGAACTGGCCGCGACGCCCGTGGTGATCGGCGGCAAGCTGGGCGTGTCCGGCGACGTGAGCGGCCACACGCCCGCCCTGCTGGCGGCGGGTTTCGACGCGGTCTTCGAGGACGGCGGCGAGGCGATCGCCGACTTCCGCCGGTTCATGCGCGCCATCCCGCCCGCCGGCCGCCCCGCCCTGTCGCGCGTGGCGCAGGGTTCGGAGGCGACGGCGTGAGGGCGTCGGTCCGGCGACCGGCGCCCGGCGCCGTGGATCTGGTCGAGCCGCCCGCCCGGCCCGACTTCGAAGGCGCGTCCCGGTCTGCGTTCGGCCGGCCGGTGGGGCGCGAGGACGTCGGCGTGGCTCGGCTGGGCGTTATCTGTGGGCGTGTGGAGTCCCTGGAGCGATCGGCTTCCGGCCATGAGCGCCTCACCGCCGCGCGGTCGGCAGGTGTCGCCCGGCGCGGGGCGCGGGGCGCGCGTTCGGCGAGCGGAGGTCGCGGTGCCGCCGGGCGCGGTGATCGGAAGGTGCGGCGGGCCGCGAGGTGGGCGGCGTGAGGTCCGTCGGGTCGTCGGCCGGTGAGGGCGTCGTCGGGCGGACCCCCGGCGAGCTGGGCACGCGGCCGGTCGGGTTCGGCGAGTTCGTGCGCACCGCCGCCCGCCGTGACGGCCTGGTCGTGCAGCCGCGCATGGGGTTCGACTCGCCCGAGCGGATGCGCGCCGGGCTCATGGCCACCAAGCACGCCCGCGCCACCACCGTCGGCACCATCACGCTCGACAGCTACACCCGCGTCGGCGACCTCGCCGCGGCCGAGGCCGCGCTCGCCGACGGCATGCCGCTCAACGGCTACCCCATCGTGACCCACCTCCCCGAGACCACGGCCGGTGTCCTCGACGGACTCCGCGACGACGACTTCCCCGTCCAGGTGCGGCACGGCTCGGCCGTGCCCGGCGACATCGTGTCCGCCCTCGTCCGCCTGAAGATCGACGCCACCGAGGGCGGCCCGGTCTCGTACTGCCTGCCCTACGGCCGCACGCCGCTCGCCGAGTCCGTGCGCAACTGGGCCGACGCCGCCACCAGGTTCACCGCGCTGCGGGACTTCGGCGTCGAACCGCACGTGGAGACCTTCGGCGGCTGCATGCTCGGCCAGCTGTGCCCGCCGAGCCAGCTCGTGGCGATCAGCGTGCTGGAGGCGTTGTTCTTCGCCGCCAACGGCATCCGCAGCATCTCCGTCAGCTACGCCCAGCAGACCAACCAGGAGCAGGACGTCGAGGCCGTGGCCGCGCTGCGCCGCCTGTGCGGCGAACTGCTGCGGGTCGCCGACTGGCACGTGGTGGTCTACGCCTACATGGGCGCCTACCCCACCACGCCCGCGGGCGCGTACCGGCTGCTCGGCAAGGCCGCGGAACTCGCCGTGACCACCGGGTCCGAGCGGCTCATCGTCAAGACCGTCGCGGAGTCCCGGCGCATCCCCACCATCGCGGAGAACGTGGCGGCGCTCGAGCACGCCGCCGCCGCGGCGCGTGCCGGCACCACCCGACCCGCCCCGCGGGACACCCAGACCTACGCCGAGGCACGGGCACTGGTCGAGGCCGTGCTCGACCTCGCGGGCGACGTCGGCACGGCCCTGCTGCGCGCGTTCGAACGGGGCTACCTCGACATCCCCTACTGCCTGCACCCGGACAACGCGGGCCGCACCCGCAGCCACCTCGACGCGCGGGGTCGGCTGTGCTGGTCGGACCTGGGCAACCTGCCCCTGCGCCACCTCGTGGCGCCCACCGGCGGGCGGCACGTCACGTCCTCGGGCCTGCTGGCCGACCTGTCGTACGTGCGCCGCGCCTACGACGGCGAGCCGGGGCGACCCGGGCTACCCGACCACCACCCCGTATCCCTGCCCGCGAGCCCGGAGCGCTAGGTCAGGGGTCGGCTAGGGGCGTGCCGGCGCGGTCGTCCCTGTTTTCGTGCAACGAGCGTGCGACGGCGAATGCGTGGAGAGTGCAGATGAACGAGTCCGAGTTGACCGCGTCGCTGGCGGAGCTTTCCGCACCCGAGCAGACCAGGGTCCTGGTCGAGCTCGTCCGCCGGCACGCCCTGGCGGCGTTGCGACAGGTGCGGCCGGGCGAGCCGGTGTCCGTGCAGGACGCGGTGGCGTTCCGCGACCTGGGGCTCGACTCGCTCGCGCTGGTCGACCTGCACACGCGGATCAACGCCGCCACCGGCCTCGCCCTGCCACCCACCGTGGCCTTCGACCACCCCACGCCCGCGCTGCTCGCCGAGCACCTGCGCGCGGAACTGCTCGGCCTCGCGCCCGCGACGACCGCGCCGGTCGCGACCCGCCCGACCGACGACGCGGACGACCCGATCGCGATCGTCGGCATCGGCTGCCGCTTCCCCGGCGGCGTGCACGACCCGGAAGCACTGTGGACGTTGGTGGACGAGGGCCGCGACGTGCTCGGGCCGTTCCCCGCGGACCGCGGCTGGGCGCTCGACGACTACTTCGACGCCGACCCGGACGCGCCCCGCAAGAGCTACGTCGACCGGGGCGGCTTCCTCGACACCGCAGCGCTGTTCGACGCGGACTTCTTCGGCATCAGCCCCCGCGAGGCGGTGGCGATGGACCCGCAGCAGCGCCTGGTGCTGGAGACGGCCTGGGAGGCGTTGGAGCGCACCGGCATCGACCCGACCTCGTTGCGCGGCAGCCGCACCGGCGTGTTCGTCGGCGCGGAGGTGCACGACTACGGCGTCCACGTGCACGAGGCGCCCGAAGGCCTCGACGGCTACCTCATGACGGGCAACGCGCCCAGCGTGGTGTCCGGCCGCGTCGCCTACGTGCTGGGCCTGGAAGGGCCCGCCGTCACCGTCGACACGGCGTGCTCCGGCTCCATCGTGTCCCTGCACCTCGCGGCCAACGCGCTGCGCCGGCACGAGTGCGCGCTCGCGCTCGTCGGCGGCGTCGCGGTGATGGGCAGCCCCGGCATGTTCACCGCGTTCAGCAGGCAGCGCGGCCTGGCCCCGGACGGCCGGGTCAAGGCGTTCGCCGCCGCCGCGGACGGCACCGGCTTCGCCGAGGGCGTCGGCCTGCTCGTCGTGGAACGGCTGTCCGACGCCCGCCGCAACGGCCACCCGGTGCTGGCGCTCCTGCGCGGCTCGTCGGTCAACTCCGACGGCGCGAGCAACGGCCTCACCGCGCCCAGCGGCACGTCCCAGCAGCGGCTGATCCGGCAGGCGCTGGCCGAGGCGGGCCTGACCGCGGCGGACGTGGACGCGGTGGACGCCCACGGCACCGGCACCCGGCTCGGCGACCCGATCGAGGCGCAGGCGATCCTGGCCACCTACGGGCAGGACCGGCCCGAGGGCCGCCCGCTGTGGCTGGGCTCGGTCAAGTCCAACCTCGGGCACACCCAGGCCGCGGGCGGCGTCGCCAGCGTGATCAAGATGGTGCTGGCGATGCGCCACGGCGTGCTGCCGCGCACGCTGCACGTCGACGCGCCGTCGCCCAACGTCACGTGGTCCGCTGGCGACGTGCGGCTGCTGACCGAACCGGTGGCGTGGCCGCGCGGCGAACGCCCGCGCCGCGCCGGCGTGTCCGCGTTCGGCATCAGCGGCACCAACGCGCACGTGATCATCGAGGAGCCGCCGGCGGACGACGCCGGCGCCGTGCCGCGCGACGTCCGGCCGCGCCAGGTGACGCCGGTCGTGGTGTCCGCACGCGGTGAGCAGGCGCTGCGCGCCCAGGCGGAACGGCTGCTCGACGCCCACGCCGAGCCCGCCGACCTCGGCTTCTCGGTGGCCACCACGCGGGCCGCGCTCGCCGACCGCGCCGTGGTCGTGGCCGCGGACCGCGACGAGCTGCGCCGCGGGCTGCGCGCGATCGCGGCCGGTGAGCCCACGTCCGACGTGCTCGTCGGCTCCGCCCGCACCGGCGGCGGCCTCGCGTTCATGTTCACCGGCCAGGGCAGCCAGCGCGCCGACATGGGCGCCCAGCTCTACCGCGACTTCCCCGTCTTCGCCAAGGCGCGCGACGAGGCGATCGGCTACCTCGACCTGCAACTGGACACCTCGCTGTGGGACGTGCTGCACGCCGAGCCGGGCACGCCGACCGCCGAACTAGTCCACCGCACCGAGTACGCGCAACCGGCGCTGTTCGCCGTCGAGGTCGCGCTGTTCCGGCTGCTGGAGTCCTGGGGCCTGCGCCCCGACCACCTCATCGGCCACTCGGTCGGCGAGCTGGCCGCCGCGCACGTCGCGGGCGTGCTGTCGGTGGCCGACGCCGCCCTGCTGGTCGCCGCGCGCGGCCGGCTCATGGGCGAGCTGCCCGGCGCGGGCGCGATGGTGGCGCTGGAGGCCACCGAGGACGAAGTCCTGCCGCTGCTCACCGACGACGTCGACATCGCCGCGCTCAACGGCGCCCGGTCCACCGTCGTGTCGGGCGAGGAGACCGGTGTCGCGCTCATCGCCGCCCACTTCGCCGGCCTCGGCAGGCGCACGAAGCAGCTGCGGGTGTCGCACGCGTTCCACTCGCCGCTCATGGCGCCGATGCTGGCGGAGTTCCGCCGGCTCGCGCAGGTCGTCACCTACTCCCGGCCGCGCGTGCCGATCGTCTCCACGCTGACCGGCGCGCCCGTCACCGCCGCCACCCTGGCCTCGCCGGAGCACTGGACCGAGCACGTGCGCCGGTCCGTGCGGTTCCTCGACGGCGTGCGGCACCTGGTGGCGCAGGGCGTGACCACGTTCGTCGAGCTGGGCCCGGACGCCGTGCTGTCGGCCATGGTCCCCGACTGCGCGGACGCGGCGGACCTCGCCACCGCACCGGTGCTGCGCCGGGGCCACGACGAGGAGCGGACCCTGGTGTCGGCCGTCGCGCTCGCCCACGTCCGCGGCGGCGAGGTGGACTGGCGCGCGTTCTACGCCGACCGCGGCGCCCGGCAGGTCGAGCTGCCCACGTACCCGTTCCAGCGGCAGCGCTTCTGGCTCACCGCGCCGCGCGCCGTCGACGCCGCGCCCGGCCAGTCCGCGGTCCGGCACCCGCTGCTCGGCGCGGCCGTGGGCGTGGCCGGTTCCGATGGCGTGGTGCTGACCGGCGGTGTGTCGCTGCGCAGCCACCCGTGGCTGGCCGACCACGCGATCGGCGGCAGCGCCCTGCTCCCCGGCACCGCCTACCTCGAACTCGCCCTGCGCGCCGGGCAGGAGGTCGGCTGCACGGCCGTCGAGGAGCTGACCATGGCCGCACCGCTGGCCCTGCCCGCGACCGGCGTGGTGGCGTTGCAAGCCGTCGTCGGGGCCGCGGACGCGACCGGCAGGCGTGAGGTCGAGCTGTACTCGCGGCCCGAGGGCGCGGAGGTCGACGAGGCGTGGACCAAGCACGCGAACGGCGTCCTCGTGCCGAGCGCCGAGGACGTGCCCGCCGACCTGACCGAGTGGCCGCCCGCCGGCGCGGAACCCGTGGACGTCTCCGGGATCTACGACGAGCTGGCCGACCAGGGCTACGGCTACGGCCCGGCGTTCCAGGGCCTGCGCGCCGCGTGGCGGGTGGGGTCGGCGGTGTTCGCCGAGGTCGTGCTGCCCGAGGGCGTGGACGGCGCGGCGTTCGGCCTGCACCCCGCGCTGCTCGACGCGGCCCTGCACGCCACCGACCTCGCGTGGCCCGCCTCGGCGACCGGGACGACCCGGCTGCCGTTCGGGTGGGGCGGCGTCGTGCCGCACGGCACCGGCGCGTCCGCGCTGCGCGTGCGGATCACCGCGACGGGTGACGACTCGGCCCGCCTCGACCTCGCGGACGGCGACGGCGCGCCCGTCGCGTCGATCGGTTCGTACCTGGTGCGGCCGGTGTCGGAGGAGCAGCTGCGCGCCGCCCGGACCGGCCGCCCGGCCGCACTGCACCGCGTGGCGTGGACGCCGCTCGCGGTCGTGCCGGACCCCGTGCGCGCGGACTTCGCCGTGGCGCGGGTGGAGCCGGTGGACGGTGACGTGCCGGCCGCCGTGCGGGCCGTCGCCGCGACGGTGCTCGACCGGGTGCGGGAGTGGACGGCCGGTGGTGCGGACTCGCCGCTGGTGATCGTGACGCGTGGTGCGGTGTCGGTCGACGGCGAAGCGCCCGACTTGCGGCTCGCGCCGGTGTGGGGGTTGGTGCGGTCGGCGCAGGCCGAGCACCCGGGCCGGTTCGTGCTCGCGGACCTCGACGGCTCGCCTGCCTCGGACAGCGCGCTGGCGGCGGCCGTGGCGACGGGTGAGCCGGAGTTCGCCTTGCGCGACGGCAAGGTCCTCGTGCCGAGGCTGACGCCCGCACCCGCGACATCGCCACGAACCCTGGACACCGCCACTCCGCGCACCCAGGACATCGCCGGTTCGGTGGGGGACTCGGCCGGGTCTGCCCGGGATTCGGCTGCCGCCGCGCTGGTCACCGGCGGCACCGTCCTGGTGACCGGTGGCACGGGCGGGGTCGGGGCGCACCTCGCGCGGCACCTCGTGGCCGCACACGGCGTTCGCCACCTGCTCCTCGTCGGCAGGCGTGGTGCGGAAGCGCCTGGTGCGGCAGGTCTGAGCGAAGAGCTGACCGCGCTCGGCGCGCACGTCACCGTCGCCGCGTGCGACCTGGCCGACCGCGAAGCCACCCGAGCCCTCCTCGACGGCATCGACCCCGCCCACCCCCTCACCGCCGTCGTGCACGCGGCCGGGGTGCTGGACGACTGCCTCGTCGGCGAGCTGACCCCCGACCGGCTGGACGCCGTGCTGCGGCCCAAGGTCGACGCGGCCTGGCACCTGCACGAGCTGGCCGGCGACCTCGCCGCGTTCGTGCTTTTCTCCTCCACCGCCACGCTGTTCGACGCGCCCGGCCAGGCCGGCTATGCCGCGGCCAACGTCTTCCTCGACGCGCTCGCCACCCACCGCCGCGCGGCCGGCTCCGCCGCCACCTCCCTGGCCTGGGGCCTGTGGACCGACACCGGGATGGGCGCGGGACTGGACGACGCGGCCCTGCGGCGCATCGCGCGCTCCGGCCTCGAACCCCTCACCGCCGCCGAGAACCTGGAACTGCTCGACCTCGCGCTCGGCAGCACTGAGCCGGCCCTCGTGCCCACCCGCGTCGACACCGGGGGCCTGCGCAAGCGCCCGGACGACGTGCCGCCGATGCTGCGCGGCCTCGTGCCGACCCCGGCCCGCCGCCCCGCCGTCGCCGACGCGCCGGGGTCGAAGTACGCGGCGCTGCCCGAGGCGAAGCGCCAGGACGCGCTGCTCGCCCTCGTGCGCGCCACCACCGCGGACGTGTTGGGCCACACCGGTTCCGACGCGATCGGCGCCACCCGCGCGTTCAGCGAGCTCGGGTTCGACTCGCTGTCCGCGGTCGAGCTGCGCAACCGGCTGGGCACGGCGACCGGCCTGCGCCTGACCGCCACCCTCACGTTCGACTTCCCCACCCCGGCCGCGCTCGCCGGACACCTCGCGGAGCTGGTGCGCGGCACGGTGGCGGCCCGCCCCGAGGTCGCCGCGCCCGCGTCCGAGGCGTCGGTGGACGAGCCGATCGCCATCGTCGGCATGGCCTGCCGCTACCCCGGCGGGGTGACCTCGCCGGAGGACCTGTGGCGGCTGGTGTCCGGCGGTGAGGACGCCATCTCGGTGTTCCCCGGTGACCGAGGCTGGCCGGACGACCTCTACGACCCGGAACGCGCCCGCACCGGCACCAGCGCCGCCCGCGAAGGCGGCTTCCTCTACGACGCGGCCGAGTTCGACGCGGACTTCTTCGGCATCAGCCCGCGCGAGGCGCAGGCCATGGACCCCCAGCAACGGCTGCTGCTGGAGACCGCGTGGGAGACCGTCGAACGCGCCGGCATCGACCCGGTGTCGTTGCGGGGCAGCGACACCGGTGTGTTCGCGGGCGTGATGTACCACGACTGGGGCCTGCGCCTCGGGCCGCTGCCGGAGGAGCTCGCCGGCTACCACGGCAACGGCAGCCTCGCCAGCGTCGTGTCGGGTCGCATCTCCTACGCCCTCGGGCTGGAAGGTCCCGCGGTCAGCATCGACACGGCGTGCTCGTCGTCGCTGGTCGCCCTGCACCTGGCCATCCAGGCGCTGCGGCGCGGCGAGTGCTCGTTGGCGCTCGCGGGCGGCGTGACCGTGATGTCCACCCCGGACACGTTCGTCGACATGACCCGCCAGGGCGGCCTCGCGCCGGACGGCCGGTGCAAGTCGTTCGCGGGCGCGGCCGACGGCACCGGCTGGAGCGAGGGCGTCGGCGTCCTGCTGGTCGAACGGCTGTCGGACGCCCGCCGCAACGGGCACCAGGTGCTGGCGGTCGTGCGCGGGTCGGCGGTGAACCAGGACGGCGCGTCCAACGGCCTCACCGCGCCGAACGGCCCCTCCCAGCAGCGGGTGATCCGCCAGGCCTTGGCCGGCGCGCAGCTGTCCACTTCGGACGTCGACGTGGTCGAGGGCCACGGCACCGGCACGACGTTGGGTGACCCGATCGAGGCGCAGGCGTTGTTGGGGACCTATGGTCAGGACCGCGCCGAGGACGCCCCGTTGTGGTTGGGGTCGATCAAGTCGAACATCGGTCACACGCAGGCGGCTGCGGGTGTCGCCGGGATCATCAAGATGGTCTTGGCGATGCGGCACGGTGTCCTGCCGTCCACGCTGCACGTCGACGAGCCGTCGCCGCACGTGGACTGGACCGCCGGTGGCGTCCGCCTGCTGACGGAGGCGCGCGAGTGGGCGGTCGAGGGCCGGCCGCGTCGGGCGGGTGTGTCGTCGTTCGGGATCAGCGGCACGAACGCGCACGTGATCATCGAGCAGGCCGTCGAGGAGCGGGTCGAGCCCGAGCCGGTCGGGGCCGAGCTGCCGGTGGTGCCGTGGGTGCTGTCGGGTCGTTCGGCCGAGGCGGTGCGTGCTCAGGCCGCGCGGTTGGCGTCGTTCGTCGACGATGTCCGGCCGGTGGACGTCGGGTTGTCCTTGGTGACGGCACGTTCGGTGTTCGAGCACCGGGCGGTGGTGGTCGGTCGGGACCGGGACGAGTTGGTGCGTGGTCTGGCCGAGGTCGTGCCGGTGATGGCGCGTTCCGGTGGTGGGACGGCGTTCTTGTTCACGGGTCAGGGTTCGCAGCGGCTCGGGATGGGTCGTGAGTTGTCGTTGGCGTTCCCGGTGTTCGCGGGTGCGTTCAGTGAGGTGTTGGCCGGGTTCGATCCGGTGTTGCGGGAGGTGGTGCGGGGTGAGGATGCGGAGCGTCTGAACCGCACGGAGTTCACGCAGCCTGCGTTGTTCGCGTTTGAGGTTGCGCTTTACCGGTTGTTGGAGTCGTGGGGTGTTCGGCCGGACTTCTTGGCCGGTCATTCGATCGGTGAGATCGCGGCGGCTCACGTTGCCGGTGTGCTATCGCTTCCTGATGCGTGTCGGTTGGTGTCGGCACGGGCCCGGTTGATGCAGGCGTTGCCCGAGGGTGGCGCGATGGTGGCGATCAAGGCCGCCGAAGCCGAGGTGCTGCCGCTGCTGACCGAGGGTGTGAGCCTCGCGGCGGTGAACGGGCCGGACTCCGTTGTCGTCTCGGGTGTTGAGGCCGAGGTGTTGGAGGTGGCCGCGAAGTTCGAGCGGTCGAAGCGGCTGGCGGTGTCGCACGCGTTCCACTCGGTCCTCATGGACCCGATGTTGGACGACTTCCGGGCCGCAATAAGGGGGTTGAGCTTCCGAGAGCCGGAGATCCCCATCGCGACGGCCGGTGACGTCACGGACCCGGAGTACTGGGTGCGGCACGTCCGCGAAGCGGTGCGCTTCCACGACGCCGTGACGCGGTTGCACGACGCGGGCGTCAGCAGGTTCGTCGAGGTCGGCCCGGACGGTGTGCTCAGCGCGCTGGTGGACGACGGCATCGCCTTGCAGCGCAAGGGACGTGACGAGGCGGTCACGGCGGTCACGGGCCTCGGCCGGTTGCACGCCGCCGGCGGCACGGTCGACTGGGCCGCCTTCTTCGCGGGCGCCAACGCCCGCAAGGTGGACCTGCCGACCTACGCGTTCCAGCGCGAGCGGTACTGGGGGGGGGGGGGGGGGGGGGAGGGCGAGGCCGCCACCCCCAGCCCTTACCAGACGGGCCACCCCACACTCTGCGCCGCCTTCCCCTCACCGAGC